>DASXNK010000166.1 GCA_036495095.1 Candidatus Dormiibacterota bacterium
GCGAGAAGCGCCAGGTCAGCGAGGAGGCTGGAATGGAGATCCCGCCGGGGGTGACGATGTCGACGTCCACGGTTGCAGATGATGCGCCTCGGCCCTTCTTCGACCACGTGGTCGACCACCGTGAGCCTCCGGGGTGGTCGCCCAGCGGGGGTCTCCGGCGCCGACCGGACGATGCGCCGCCCCAGCCTGGAACCGTCCGGGTCCCTATGCTGGAGGACATGACGATCAAGCGGATGGACCATGTGAGCGTCGTTGTCGACAACCTCGAGGCTGCTCAAGCGTTCTTTGTCGAACTCGGTCTGGAGCTGGAGGGCGAGGCGGCCCTCGAGGGACGGTGGGTGGACGGCGTCTCCGGTCTCGAGGGTGTCCGAGTCGACATCGCCATGATGCGGACCCCGGACGGCCACGGCCGGATCGAGCTGACCAGGTTCCACACCCCGCCGGCGGTCAGCGCCGAGCCGGAGAACGCACCGGCGAACACCCTGGGCATCCGCAGCATCATGTTCGCCGTCGACGACATCGAGGACGTCCTCGCCCGCCTGCACTCCCACGGCGCCGAACTCGTCGGCGAGCTGGAGCAGTACGAGGACATGTATCGGCTCTGCTACGTCCGCGGCCCCGCCGGCATCATCATCGCGCTGGCCGAGCAGCTCAGCTGAGCTGCTGAGCCGGCGCACCGTTGCAGGGGGGGGACCCTCCGAGGCCCCGCCTCAGTGGCGGCGGCGATGCCGGCGCCCCCGCTCCCCCTCCTCGGGCCGCGGGTCGGGCCGATCGAGGCTCCAGTGGCGGCTGACCGACGCGATCCAGGTCTCGCTCTGGGTGGGGAGAACCAGGAAGCGGCTGACCGTCCGCTGGCCCCACTCGTGGTCGCCGTAGAGCAGGTCGACGGTCATCGGGCGGCGCTCGGTGATGCCGTCGCGGGCGGTGGTGAAGGCCTCCTCCGCCGGGTCGCGCAGCGCTCCCTGCCAGAAGCCGAGCGCACCGGGTGGGACGTAGATGTCGCGCCCGAGCCGTCGGAACACGCCGACGTCGGGATGGTGACCGTCGATCACGCGGTCGGAATGGTGGACCCAGCCGTGGAGCACGGCGATCCCACTCCCCGCGTTCCGCAGCGAGATCGCCAGGTAGATCACCTCCTCGGTGACCTCCGCGACCGCCCCGCCGCCCAGCGTGTGCACGTAGTGGTCGATGAACACGATCTTCTGGGACGGGTCCTGGGGCTGGGACGGCATCAGCAGCGGGCGCAGGCCGACCTGCAGCGACCTCTCCGCGGCCCGCGCCGCGCGGCCCGCCGACCGCACCGACGCGAACGTCGCCACCGCCAGCACGAGGGTGCCGCCGGCGGTCGCGAGCGAGGAGATCGTCGCCCAGTCGGCCACCCCGACAGGGTACCGAGCCGCGCGAAGTTCCTGATGGTCGAGTGAGGCTGACCCCTCGGCGCTCCGGCGGTATACGCTTCACCGTCGCGGTGGCCCTTCTGATCACCGGCGAGAGGGCCTGCCGGGGTGATGCGGATCCAGGTGCGCGACTACGAGCCCGACGACGCCGACGGTGTCGCGCTGCTGTGCGTCGAGCTGGGGTGTGCGTCGCTCACCGATCCGCACGTGGTCGACCGAGTGTTCTGCGCACCGGGCGTCAGTGCGGTGGTCGCCGTCCACCGCAACGAGGTCGTCGGCTTCGCGCAGGCCCAGGGCGACGGCCTGCTGCAGTCGCACCTCAGCGTGCTCGCGGTGGCTCCGGCGCACCGGCGCCGTGGGGTCGCCCGCAGGCTCGTCCAGACGGTGTTCGCCGCCACCGGGACGCTGCGCATGGACGTGGTCACCGACTCCGCCGACGCCTTCGTCCGCACCCTGCCGCACCAGGCGATGTCCGGGTACCGGGTCCACCCCGGCACCAACCGCTGAGTGCCGGCGCGGGCTCACACCGTCGGGAACAGCGGCGGCAGCCAGGCGGGATGGACGAGCACCATGGCGCCGAACGACAGCAGGGCGACGCCGACGGGCACGGCCCCGCGGTCGCCGCCGGGCCCGGTCTTCTCGAAGACCATCACCGCGGTGAACGCCGCCATCCAGGCGAGGTTCGAGACCCCGGCGGCGAAGGCGACGAGCATCAACGCCCAGCAGCAGCCGAGGCAGAAGACGCCGTGCCGAAGCCCCAGCCGCAGCGCCGCCGCTGCGCCGCGGCGGTAATGGCGCAGCAGCAGCGCGGCGGGATGGCGGCAGACGGTGAGGCACCGCTCCTTCAGCGCCGAGAACTGGAACATCCCCGCGACGGCGAGGGTGACGCCGGGGACCACCCAGGGGTGCATCGCCAGCCACGGCCAGGCGTGGACGCCGCGGTGGATGCCGATGTCGCCGAGGAACGCCGCCGCACCGAAGCCGGTCCACACCAGCGCGTAGCCGCCGAGAAATGCGGCCTGGGCACGCCCGGCGCGCGGCTGTGCCGCCCCGATCACGCCGAAGAGCCGGATGAGGGGAAGGCTGCTGGGCAGCATCATCGCGGTGATCATCGCCTGCCACGCAAGGAGGAAGAGCAGCAGTGCCGCCCACACCGGCAGGCGGCTGTGGATGAGGGCGCCGTGGTGCAGGGCGGCGCCGCGCCCGCTCAGCTCGGCCGCGATGGCGAGCAGCCAGGCCGCGGCGATCGCCCCGAGGATGGCGGGACGCGGGAGCCGCCGGCGGGCCCCCGCGGCCGCGCTCACCCCATGAACTCCATCCGGTACTCCGCCTGGATGGCGTTGCGACCCTCGTACGACCACTCGAAGCCCCGCTGCGGCAGTGTCACCCGGTTGAAGGCCGCCTTCCCCACCCAGGCGGGCGAGCCCGGCACGGTGCTGAAGAGGCTGTCCCGCAGGGTGGTGACGGTGCCGTCGACTCCCCGGTACGGCGACACCTCCGCGTCGAGGACGCCCTCGATGCGCAACCTGCCGGTGCCGCCGACCACGCTGTGCTCGATCTCCGCCGCCTCGACCGCGACCACCTCGCCGACGAGGCCGGCGAGGTCGGCGAGCGGTCCCCCGAGCCTGCCCGAGTAGGCGTCGAGGATCGCCTGCCGCTGGCGCTCGTCGGCACGCGCGTCGACGAAGATCATCAGCCGCCACGACCCCGGCGCGAGCACGTTGCCGGGGATGTGGACGACGTTGACGATGCTCAACCCGCTGACGTCGACGCCGTCGATCTCCCCGTGATCGAAGTGGTAGGCGTTGAAGGCGTTGCAGGACCCCCCGTCGGGATCCTCACCGATCCAGCAGGGGCACAGGACGTTGCAGGAACACGCCTCGAGAAGCGTGCCCTCCAGGTGATAGACGGCGCGGGCCCCCTCCGCCGCCTCCCGGGTCTGACTGTCGGCGACCGTCATCTGGCTCACCTCCGACATGCTGAGCGCACGTGGACGGCGAGCGGTCGCCGCCCCCCCACTCATCGACGACTCTACCGGCGGCGGAAACTGCTGTCCAGAATGCTCGTTCGCGGGACAGGAGTCGGTGATGGCCGGCCCCCTCGTCCGGCCCCGGGCCCCGCGCGAATTCGATCCGGCAGCTTCGAACGGTGCAGGGTAGACTGTCACGGATGTTGACGGGTGGCCCGCACCGGCGGGTCGCCAGCTGTTGCAGGGGGGTCCGGGAGGCGTCCCGAGGCGGGGTGGACGGCCGGCCCGGTGGTGGGGGGAAGGATGGGACCGCGCATCGCGGGCCACCGGCGGCGCGCTGCCGTGGTGGCCCTGACCGTCTGCGTCGAGCTTCTCGGCGCCGTCCCGGTGGCGGCGGCGGCCGGCCCCACCGCCTCGCCCTCCCCCTGCGGCAGGGACCTCGCCGGAGTGGTGTGCACCGTCGGCGGCGCCGCCCCGGGTCCGGGTGGCTCCGGCGGCCTTCAGCCGGCGCCGCCGAGCAGCCCGCCCGCGGCGCCCCCCGCCCCACCCGCCCGGCGCCCGGCGCCCGCGGCGGCTCCCGCGGCCGGCCCGACGCCGGCGCCGAGCCCCACCCCCGCGCCCGACGTCAACCTCACGATGGTCGCGGCGAGCCTCCGCTCCGCCCCCTATGTCGGACAGCTGCTCGACGTGCTCGCCCACCCGGTCGCCTCGACCCGTCCCGACCTGCGCCATTTCCAGCCGGCGGACGCCGGCACCCGCGCGGCGCTGGCGGAGGCGGACGCGCCCGCGGCCGCCGGTCCGTTCCAGGGCGGCGGGCGCGGGGTGATCCTCCTCGAGCTGCTCTTCGCCGCGCTGGTCCTGGCGGTGCCGCTGCGCTGGGGCCTCGGCCTGCTCCGCGCTCACCCCGCCGGGGGCTGGTGGCCGGCGCTGCCGGCGGCGGCCGTTTTCCGTCCGCAGTGGCTGCTCGTCGCCGCGCTCGCCGTGGCGGTGCCGGTCTCGACCGACGCCTCGCTCGCCTCCCTCGCCACCTGGCCGCACCCCTCCACCCCGCCGCATCCGGCGACCGCCGCAGCCGCGGCCCCGCCGGCGCCGGCCGCGGCGCCCGCCTCACCCGCGGCGGCGGCCCCGGCGACGGGCGCGCCCACCGCGTGGAGCCGGCTGGTGGGGATCGAGCGCCGCCTCGGCGACGAGGCCGGCCTGCTCGCCGGTCAGGAGTGGGAGATCCGCCGCCTCGCCTCGGTGGTCGGCCGCCACGTCGACGATGCCGATCAGCTGCCGGTCGGGGTTGCGAGCGCGGTCCAGGAGCGGGCCCGCCTGAGCAGCCTGCTCGGCGCTCACCAGGCCGCGACCGCCGCCTACCACCGCGACCTCCAGGCGGAGTACGACCTGTACCGCTCCGCCGCCGGCGACCCCGGCCAGCGCGCCCAGCTCACCGCCGGCGCGGCCACCGCCCCCGGTGCGGAGGCGCCGGTGGCCGTGACCTCCAACCTCGGCGTGGTCGCAACCCAGCTCGCCCAGGAGGCGGCGCTCGCCGACGCGCAGGCGCGGCTGCACCAGCTCGGCGCGCTGCTCCCCGCCCAGGTGGCCGCGATCCGCCGCCACCTGCCCTTCATCACCCCCGAGGTGGCGCCGGTGAGCCAGGGCTTCGGGCCCACCGACCTCGGCATCGAGCCGCCGATCAGCTACCAGGGCACCTTCTACCCGCACTTCCACACCGGCATCGACCTCGCCGCCCCCTCGGGCACCCCCCTCCATGCCGCCGCCGACGGGGTGGTGCTGATCGCCGCCGCCAGCGCCGATGCCAGCGGGAGGCTGGTGGGCTACGGCAACTACGTCGTCGTCGGCCACGCCGCCGGCTTCCTCACCCTGTACGGGCACATGTCGGACGTGGCCGTGCACGGCGGCGACCGGGTGCGCCAGGGCGAGGTCATCGGCTACGAGGGGTCGACCGGCAACTCCACCGGCCCGCACGTGCACTTCGAGATCCGCAAGGACGGCACGCTGCTCGATCCGGCGCCCTTCCTGGTGGGCCAGCTGCCGCCCGGCTGAGTGCAGTTGTGCGGCTGTCACCATCTCCACGGCGGGCACTTGTGCACTGTCACCAGGGGCTGACGGCACCGCCCGCGACATTGCCCGAGGGTGCAGGGAAACCGGCGTCCGAAGCGTAGGGAGGAGTGCCGGGCGCTGTCCGGGGCTGTACGGATCAGGAGGGGAGCACATGCTCACGAGCGGCGTCGTCGCCATCGCTCAGCAGGTGGGGTGCCGGTGATGCGCACCATGACTCTGGCCGCGCTCGGCGCCGCCGCCGTGCTCGGGGGCTCGGCGATGACGGTGACCACCCACGCGAGCCGGGCCCATGGCGGGAGCGCGCACGCGAGCTCGACCGGGGGCGCCGCTGGCAGGGTGTCGGCGTCCGGCGGGAGCGGCGGCTCCAGCACCGGCGGCACCGGGCTCCTCTGCGGAGTGCTCAGCGGCGACATCCTCGCCAACTCCGAGAACAACATCGGCGGCGGCCAGCTCCAGATCGGCAACGGGCTGGGGCTGCTCGGCAACCTCGGCATCCCGGTGCTGAGCAACGGCAGCTCGGGCAGCCAGAGCGGCAGCACCGGCGGATCGTCGATCAGCGGCAGCCGGGGCGCGTCGATCAGCGGCTCCACCGGCAACACCGCCTGTGGCGGCGCCGGTGACGCCGGCGCCGGGGCCAGGGGCGGCACCGCCCACGGCGGCAGGGGCGGCTCCGGGGGCAGGGCGACCGCGAAGGGCGGCGCCGCACACGCGAAGAGCAGCGGCTGACCTCTCGGGTCGACCCGGGATGCTGTCGGCGCGGGGCGGGGGTGCTGCACCCCCCGCCCCGCTACCATGCCGGCCACTGTGACGGCTGCGGCACCCGGTCCCGGCGGTCCCCTCCACCAGCGCCCGGTCACCACCGCGGAGGCCCGCGCCCGCGGCCGGGCGCTCCGCGAGCGGGTCCCGCGCTCCAGTCACGCCGGCTGGTCGGCGCCGGCGGACCGTCCCGACCCGCTCGCCCTGCTCGAGGAGCAGAACCGCGGCCGGGTGCCCGAGCTGGTCCCGATCCGCTGGGGGCGGATGCTCCAGTCCCCGCTCGCGTTCCTGCGCGGCTCGGCGCTGGTGATGGCGACCGACCTCGCCTCCACCCCGGCGAGCGGCCTGCTCGTCCAGGCGGGCGGTGACGCCCACCTCGTCAACTTCGGTACCTTCGCGTCGCCGGAGCGCACCCTCCTCTTCGACGTCAACGACTTCGACGAGACCCTCACCGGGCCCTGGGAGTGGGACGTCAAGCGGCTCGCCGCCAGCGCCGTGGTGGCGGCGCGCGACGCCGGCCACCCCGAGCCGGCCTGCACCGCCGCCGCCCGCGAGGCGGTGCGCTCGTACCGCACCCGGCTGGCGGGCTACGCCGCCCTGCCGGTGCTCGACGTCTGGTACTCGCGGGTCGACGCCGAGGCGGCGAGCACCCTGTTCCAGCGCGCCGGCCTCGAGCAGTACCGGCGGATCATCGCCGCGGCGCGCAAGCGCACCTCGCAGCGGGTGCTCCCCAAGCTCACCGAGCTGACCGAGGAGGGCGGGCGCCGGATCGTCGACCATCCCCCGCTCATCACCCACGACGAGCTCTGCCACGACCGCACCGAGCTCGCCGCCATCCTCGAGGGGTATCGGGAGTCGCTGAGCGAGGCGCACCGGCTGCTGCTCGGCCGCTTCCACCTCGAGGACCTCGCCCGCAAGGTGGTGGGGGTGGGCAGCGTCGGCACCCGGTGCTACATCGCGCTGCTGGTCACCGCGGAGGGCGAGCCCCTGTTCCTCCAGCTGAAGCAGGCGATGGACTCGGTGCTCGCCCGCTGGTGGGCGACCGGACCGGTGCCCAACAACGGCCGGAGGGTGGTCGCCGGGCAGCGGGTGATGCAGGCGGCGAGCGACATCTTCCTCGGCTGGACCCAGGGGGGCGGGGTCGACTTCTACGTGCGCCAGCTCTACGACATGAAGGGGTCACCGGTGGTCGCCTCGATGGACGGGCCGGCGCTCGCCGAGTACGTGGCGCTCTGCGGCTGGGCGCTGGCCCGCGCCCACGCCCGCTCCGGCGACGCCGCGGCGATCAGCGGCTACCTCGGCACCGGCGACGCCTTCGACCAGGCGGTCACCCGCTTCGCCGCCGACTACGCGACCCAGACGCTGCACGACCACGCCGCGCTCGTCGAGGCGGTGCGCGCCGGCCGGATCACCGCCGCGACCGAGGCCTGAGTCGCACCAGGGCCATCGCCGCGAGGTGGTCCAGGCGGCCCGGCTGACCCGCCTCCGCGTCAGCCCGAGGCGCGCCCGAACCGGCGCACCGCCCAGGCGGTCGCCCCGACCAGCCCGGAGTCGGTGCCGAGGGCGGCGAGGACGACCCGGCACCGCCGCAGCGGCACCGCGAAGGCGATCTCCGGGAGCGTGGCCCGCAGCGGGGCGAGGAGCAGGTCTCCGGCCTGGCTGAGCCCGCCGCCGATGGCGACCACCTCGGGGCTGAGCACGTTGACGAGGCCACCGAGGGCGCGACCGAGGGCATGGCCGGCGTCGTCGAAGAGGCGGCGGGCGAGCGGGTCGCCCGCCTCGGCCGCGGCCTGGACGTCGCGGGCGTCGAGGCCGTCGCCGGCGGCCGCCAGCCGCGAGGGCTCGCCGGCGGCGAGGGCGGCCCGGGCGCGCACGGCGATCGCGGTGCCCGACGCCACCCCCTCGAGGCAGCCCGGATGGCCCTGGTGGCAGGGCGGGCCGGAGGGGTCGACGGAGATGTGACCGAGCTCGCCGGCGGTGCCCGCCGCGCCGGTGTAGAGCTCGCCGTCGAGCACCATGCCGCCGCCCACCCCGGTGCTGACGGTGACGAAGACGAAATCCCGGGTGCCGCGACCCGTCCCCAGCGTCCACTCCGCGAAGCCGGCCAGGTTGGCGTCGTTCTGGAGAACCACCGGGCACCCCAGGATGCCGCCGAGCAGGCGGGCGGCCTCCAGCCCCTCCCAGCCGGGCAGGTTGGGGGCGGCGTAGACCACCCCGGCGTTGGGGTCGAGCGGCCCGGGCACCCCCATCGCCAGCCCCGCCGGCACCCGGCCCCCGGTGGCCTACAGCACCGCGGTGGCGACCGCGTGGAGGACGGCGAGCGGCCCGTCGCCGGCGGGGGTGGGACGGCGCACCGGCTCGTCGTGGGTCTCGGGCCCGGTGGCCACCGCCGCGCGGATCAGCGTGCCCCCCAGGTCGACCCCGACGAGGGCGGGAGTCACGTCCGGGCGATCTGCGGGACCGCGGGCACCCTCCGGTCGGGCGCCGCCGGATCGTCGTCGTCCATCGAGTGCCAGTGGCCGCCGCCGGCGAGGGCGTCGGCCTGGGATGGCCCCCAGCTGCCCGCGGCATACGGGTGCACCGGGCCGGGGTCGCGGATCACCGGGTCCACGATCTCCCAGCCGCGCTCCACCTCGTCCTCCCGGATGAAGAGGGTGTGGTCGCGATGGAGCACGTCGTGGAGCAGCCGCTCGTACGCCTCCGGCGGCGAGACCCTGAAGGAGCTGCCGTAGGCGAAGTCCATGTGCACCTTCTGGGTGCGGATCTCCGGGCCGGGCTGCTTGGCGATGAAGCTGAAGGAGATGCCCTCGTCGGGCTGGATGCGGATCACCAGGTGGTTGGAGTGGACGGCATGGGGACCTCCGCTCCCGGAGAAGAGGTGGAGGGGCACGTCCTTGAAGGCGATGGTGACCCGGGTCTCGCGGGTGCGCATCCGCTTGCCGGTGCGGAGCAGGAAGGGCACCCCGGCCCACCGCCACGAGTCGATGTGGAGCCGCAGCGCCGCGTAGGTCTCGGTGGCCGAGTCAGGCGCCACCCCGGGCTCCTCGCGGTAGCCGCGCACCGGCACCCCGGCGACGTCGCCGGCCGCGTACTGGCCGCGCACCACCTGGGCGGGGTCGACCGGATGGCAGGCGGTGAGCACCTTGACCTTCTCGTTGCGCAGCGCCTCGGCATCGAAGCTGACCGGCGGCTCCATCGCCACGATCGAGAGCACCTGGAAGAGGTGGTTCTGGACGATGTCGCGGATCGCCCCGGTCTCCTCGTAGAAGGCGCCGCGCTGCTCGACCCCGAGCGACTCGGCGACGCCGATCTCGACCTGGGTGATGCAGTCGCGGTTCCAGACCCGCTCGAAGACGGCGTTGCCGAAGCGGAAGACGAGCAGGTTCTGCACCGTCTCCTTGCCCATGTAGTGGTCGATGCGGAAGATGCGCTCCTCGGGCAGCACCTCGTGGAGCGCCACGTTCAGCGCCCGGGCGGACTCGATGTCATGCCCGAAGGGCTTCTCGATGATCACCACGGCCCGCTGCGCGATGCCGCTGTGGTCGAGCTGGCCGATCAGCGGGATGAACGCGGACGAGGGGACCGCGAGGTAGACGACGCACGACTCCTGGGTGAGCCGGGCGGCGAGCGCGTCCATCCCGTCGGCGGCGCTGACATAGTCGAGGCGCCGGGCGAAGCGCGCGAACACCGCCTCGTCGAGACCGGTGCGCGAGTGCGCCGCGATCGCGGCGCGGGCGCGGTCCCGGAGGTCGTCGGCGCTCCAGCGGTCGTTGGCGTAGCCGATCACCGCACCGCTCTCGGGGAGCAGGCCCTCCGCCTCGAGGTTGTAGAGGGCGGGGAGCAGCTTGCGGGCGGCGAGGTCGCCGGAGATCCCGACGACGACGATGTCCTGGGGCTCGGTCCGGCTGAGCGTCATCGCCGGTGGTCCCGGCTCAGTGCTGCTGAAGGTGCCGAACGGTGGCGCTGAGAACCTTGGTGACGACGGCGATCAGGAAGAGGGCGAGCCCCGTCCAGAAGAGCGGGAGCATCGCGCCCGGGGTGGTCCAGTCGTAGATCGCGAGGATGCCGCCGAGCACCAGCCCGACCACGATGAGCACCAGCAGCGCGACCACGGTGCGGGTCGCGCCGTCGAGCTCCGGCCGTCCCCGCAGCGCCACCGCGGGGCTGGGCGCGAGGTCGCCGCCGGGGAACCAGTGGCGCATGATGCCGGCGAACACCTGCACCCCGAGGGCGGCGAGGAAGATCCCCAGCACGGCGTAGAAGAGCGGCAGCTCGGCGCCCGGGGTGGTCCAGTCGTACACCGCGAGGATGCCGCCGAGCACCAGGCCCACGGTGCAGGCCGCGAAGCAGACCACCGTGAACCAGGTGAGCATGTCGAGCTGCGGTAGGCGGGCGGCCAGGCGCTGGTAGGCCGGCTCCGGCTGGGCCGCGGGCTCCTGGAAGTAGCTGAAGTAGATGTCGGGGGTGGCGGAGACCCCGGAGACGCGCATCTGGGTGCCGAGGGCGCTCTCCGGCGCCGCCTCGCCGGGGACCGCGGACGAGATCAGCCCCGGCTGCGG
>DASXNK010000167.1 GCA_036495095.1 Candidatus Dormiibacterota bacterium
AGACGGTGCGGTGGCGCAGCGCCATGGTCCCGCCGACCAGCAGGAGCAGTGCCGACGCCACCGCCACCGCGGCCACCGCCCGGCGCCGGTCGCGACGTCCGTCCGCGGCGGCGCCGCCGGCCGCGGGCGCGCCGCCGAGCAGGCGCGGCGGCGGGAACAGGAACTCGAGCGGGCGCACCGCGGCGGCCAGCTGCTCCCGGCCGCGCCGCTCCCAGCCCGCCCCCAGGGCACCGCCGGCGGTGGCGGCGAGCTCGAGGAGGAGCAGCCGGGCCTCGGCGCAGCGCTGGTGCGGGTCCTTGTCGAGGCCGTGGCGGACCAGCCCGCGGAGCGCCTCGGGCACCCGCTCGACCGGGATGGGCGCGCCCAGGTGGCGGTCGCGGAGCTCGCCGGTGTCGGCGTCGCCGCCGAAGGGGGGACCGCCGCCGAGGCACTCGACGAGCAGGGCGGTGGCCGCGTACACGTCGGAGGCGGGGGTGGCCGGGCCTCCCTGCCACACCTCGGGGGCGAGGTAGGGGGCGGTCGCCACGGTGGTGAGGCCCACCTGGAGCAGCCGCGCCTCGCCACGGCGGGTGAGCACCACCGTCTCCGGGCGCTGGTCGCCGCGGGGCAGTCCGGCGTCGTTGGCGGCGGCGGCGGCGAGCAGCGAGTCGCGGAGCACCACCAGCGCCGCCTCGACGGGGAGCAGCCCGGTGGCGTCGAGCAGCGCCCGCAGCGACACCCCGTCGACCAGCTCGCCGATGATCAGCACCCCCTCCTCGGTCTCCGCCCAGTCGACCAGGGCGGCGAGGTTGCGGTTGCGCAGGCCGCGCAGCGGTCCGAGGCGCTCGAGGAGCGACGGATCGACGGGGTGGGGGAGGAGCACCACCGCCACCGCTGCTCCGCCGCGCGGGGGCCGGGCCACCGTCACCGGGCCTGATGGCCCGTCGTCGATGACCCCGAGCACGGTGTATCCCGCCGGCAGAATCACGGCTCGAATCATCGCCGATGGGCTGGCCGGTATGGCGCGCAGCACCGCGGGGAGGCTCGAGCTGCCCCGGCCGGGGCGGCGCCGACGCAGACTGGTGCCTCATGCCGGTCGAGCCCATGCCATCGCGGTGGAACTTCCCCGATCCCTCCCACGCCGGCGAGGGCGAGGTGGTCGGGCTCGGCGGCGACCTCGAGCCCGGGACCATCCTCGCCGCCTACCGCCACGGCATCTTCCCGATGCCGCTGCGGCCGCGGAAGCTGGCCTGGTGGTCGCCGCAGCCGCGGGCGGTGCTGCCCCTCGACGGGGTCCACGCCAGCCGCCGGCTGCGGCGCTCGGCGCGGCGGTTCGAGGTGCGGGTGGACAGCGCCTTCGAGCAGGTGGTCGAGGCCTGCGCCGACCCACGGCGCCCCGGCGCCTGGATCGACCCCGACATCCGGATGGCCTACGTCCGCCTCCACCGGCTCGGCTGGGCCCACTCGGTCGAGGCGTGGTCGACCCGCACCGGCGAGCTCGAGGGCGGCCTCTACGGGATCGCCATCGGCGGCCTCTTCGCCGGGGAGTCGATGTTCCACCGGGCCACCGACGCCTCCAAGGTGGCGCTCCTCCACCTCGTCGACCTGCTCGTCGCCGGTGAGGGCGGCCCCGAGGCGGCGGCGCAGGCCGGACGGCTGCTCGACGTCCAGTGGCGCACCGACCACCTCGCCAGCCTGGGGGCGGTGGAGGTCGACCGCGAGCGCTACGGCGAGCTGCTCCGCCGCGCGCTCAGCCTGCCCCCTCCCCCCGCCTTCGCGTCCTGAGCGCGGTCAGAGCAGCAGGCGGATCGCGACCGCGACCCCGAAGCCGATCACCAGCGCCCGGAGCAGGCGGTCGGGGAGGCGGCGGGCCACCGTCACCCCCAGCCGGCCGCCCACCAGGCTGGCCACCGCCATGATCGTCACCGCCTCCCAGGCCACCCTCCCCGCCACCACGAAGCAGATCGCGGCGACCAGGTTGATGACCAGCGACAGCAGCCCCTTGAGCGCGTTGAGCCGCTGGAGGCCGTCCTCGACGAAGATCCCGAGGACGGCGAGCATCAGGACGCCGAGGCCGGCGCCGAAGTAGGCACCGTAGACACCGCCGACCAGCTGGACGCCGAGCAGCAGCGGCGAGGCATCGCCGCGGGCGGCCCCGCTGCGGGTGCGCAGCCACCCCCCGATCGCCGGCTGGGCGGCGAGCACGGCGCACGAGAAGAGGATCAGCCACGGCACCAGCCGGGAGAACACCGCCTCGGGGCCGGCGAGCAGCAGCACCGAGCCGAGCCCGGCGCCCACGATGCTCACCGCCACCAGCCGCCCCGCCCGGGCCGCCTGCCCGGTCAGCTCGGGGCGGTAGCCGAAAGTGCCGCCGGCGTAGCCGGGGAGGAGGGCGACGGCGTTGGTCACGTTGGCCACCACCGGCGAGTACCCGGCCCAGAGCAGCGCCGGGAAGGAGATCAGCGAGCCGCCCCCGGCGACCGCGTTCACCGCTCCGGCCACGAACGCGGCGCCGGCGAGGACGGCGGCGGTGGTGGCGTCGAGGTGGGGCATCCGCGGCAGTCTGCGCGCCGGGGCCGCCGGGGCGGATGATCCCGGGGTGCCGAACCCCTCTCCCGGCCTCTGCGCGGGCTGCCGCCACGGCCGCACCGTGCGCGGCGCGCGCTCGCTCTTCTGGCGGTGCGCCCGCGCCGACACCGAGCCCGAGTTCCCCCGCTATCCGTCCCTGCCGGTGCTCGCGTGCCGCGGCTTCGAGGCCGCCGCCGCCCAGCCGGAGGTGGCGCCGTGAGCCCGGCCGCGCCCCGCCTGCTGGTCGACACCTCCAGCCTCCTCTACCGTGCCTTCTTCGCCCTGCCCAAGACCATCCGCGACCCCCAGGGTCAGTCGGTCAACGCGGTGCGCGGCTACCTCGACATGTCCAGCCTGGTGATCACCGCCCGGCGCCCCGGGTCGGTGGTGCACGTGGTCGACGACGACTGGCGGCCGGCGCCGCGGGTGGCCGCCTACGCCGGGTACAAGTCGGCCCGCGCCGACGACCCGCCCGAGCTCGCCGGCCAGCAGGACCTGCTCCTCGAGGTGCTCGCCGCCGCCGGCTGCCAGGTGGCGTGGGCCGCGGGCTGGGAGGCCGACGACGCCATCGCCACCCTGGCGGAGGCGGCCACCGCGGAGCGGCCGGACGAGGTGCTGACCGGCGACCGCGACCTGCTCCAGCTGGTCCGCGACCCCGCCGTCCGGGTGCTCTACACCAAGCAGGGGGTGACCCGCCTCGCGGTCTTCGACGACGCCGCGGTGCGGGAGGCGTACGGCGTCCCCGCCCGCCTCTACGCCGAGCTGGCGATGCTCCGGGGCGACCCCTCCGACGGCCTCCCCGGGGTGGCCGGCATCGGCCCCAAGGGGGCGGCGCGGCTGCTCGCCGAGCACGGCTCGCTCGACGCCGTGCTCGGGGCGGCCGCCACCCTGACGCCGCGGCTGCGCGCCGCCCTCGAGGGCGCCGGCGAGTACCTCGAGGCGATGCGCGCGGTGGTGCCGGTGCGCCGCGACCTGGCCTGCGAGGTCACCCCCGCCGGCACCCCCGATCCCGAGCGGCTGGGTGTGCTCGGCGAGCGCCACGCCATCGAGAGTCCGGTGACCCGGATGCTGGCGGCGCTGTCGCTCTAGACCGCCGTGGCCGGCTGATACCGCTGCCAGGCCCGGGCGAGGCCGGCGAGCCGCTCGGCGTGCTCCTCGGGGGCGAGGCCGGTGCCCATGGTGTTGACCGAGACGTGGGTGGCACCGAGCTGCTCCCAGTCGCGCACCCGGGCGAGGGTCTCCTCGGGGTCGTCGCGCAGGGTGACCCGCCCGGCGATGCCGAAGGCGTCGGGGTCGCGTCCCGCCTCGGCGACCAGGCCGCGGACCATGTCGATCTGCTCGGCGGCGGACGTCACGCCCACGTTGAGCATGAACCCGTCGGCGATCCGGGCGGCGCGGCGCACCGCCGCCTCCGCGGATCCGCCGATCCACACCGGGATCGAGCCGCGCGGCGGCCGCGGGTTGATGCCGGCGCCGGTGACGTGGTGGAAGCGGCCGTGGAAGGTGACCAGGTCCTGTGACCAGAGCAGGCGCAGCACCTCGATCTGCTCCTCGACCCGCTTCCCGCGGGTGCGGAAATCCTCGCCGAGCGCCTCGAACTCGACCGCGTTCCAGCCGATGCCGACGCCGAGGCGCAGCCGGCTGCCGCTGAGCAGGTCGATCTCGGCGGCCTGCTTCGCCACCAGCGCGGTCTGCCGCTGGGGGAGGACCAGCACCTCGGTGACCAGCTCGATCCGCTCGGTGATGGCGGCGAGGTGGCCGAGGAGGACGAACACCTCGTGGAAGGGGGTCTGATACGTGTAGGGGCCGCCGAGCGCGGCGGCGCGGTCGGGATCGGCGCCGAGCACGTGGTCGTAGACACTCACGAAGTCGTAGCCGGCGGTCTCGACGGCGGCGGCGTAGGCGCGGATCACGGTGGGATCGTTGCCGATCTCGGTCTGCGGGAAGACGACCCCGAGCTGCACGAGATCCAGTGGAGCACCCGTGTCACCGAGTCCGCAAGCGAGCCGAACGCCTCAGACCGCGCCGAGCTGACGCTCGGTGGGCTCGGCGCAGCAGAACCAGGCCTCGCTGAGCCGGGGCCGCCCGGTGTCGACCGCCGCCGGCGCCGCCGCGCTCCACCCCATGCCCGCCGCCGCCGCCGCCGCGGCGGCGAGGTCGCGCACCCCGGCGTGGATGTCCGCGGGGGCGATCCCGGCGTCGGCGGCGGCGCCCACCAGGGCGGCGACCTCGCGCTGCAGCAGGTCCATGGCGGGGTCCGGATGCCGCCAGAGATGGCTGAAACCCGCGGGGTCGTAGCCGTCGAGGTGGGGGCGCATCTCGGGATGGTCGAGGAGCAGCGAGCCGTCGGGGAGCAGCAGCCGGATGCTGAGGTGGACCGGGTCGACGTTCTCCACCAGGTCGCAGCCGGCGACGAAGTCGAGCAGCTCGAGGTAGTCGTGCAGCGTGCTCCAGGGGGTGAACGGGAGCAGCGACGGCCGCATCTCGATGCCGCGGGCCCGGAGCAGCGCCACCGCCCGGTAGGCGTCGCCGGCGGTGTGCCCCTTGTCGAGCACCTCGAGCACCCGGGCGCTCATCGACTCCACCGCCGACACCACGAAGAGCAGCCCCAGTGAGGCCAGCTCCGCCCAGACGCCGGGGTTCTCGAGGATGTGCTCGACCTTGGCGGTGACGTCGAAGGTGAGGTCGGGGAAGGCGGCGTGCACCGCCCGCGCGGTGGCCATCGCGTGGGGCACGGCGTTGAGGAAGTCGGGGTCGCCGAAGGTCAGGTGGCGTGCGCCCATGGCGTGGAGCTGGGCCACGTCGTCGAGCAGCGCGTCGCGGCCCACCACCCGGATGCGGCCGCCGTACACCACCGGCACCGGGCAGTGGCGGCAGCGGTGGACGCAGCCGCGGGTGGCGTCCACGGCGGCGGCGAGCCGCTCCTCACCGCCGACCAGCAACCGTGCGTAGCGGTCGAGCGGGGGCAGCAGGTCGCGGGCCGGGGTCGGGAAGGTGAGCCGGTCGAGGATCACGTCGCGGCCGCTGGGCTCGCCGCCGGCGATGCGCACCAGCTCCTCCTCGTACTCGCCGCCGACGGCGTGGTCGACCACGCCCTCACCGTGCACCCGCGCGCACAGCGGCGCGTAGAGGCCGTAGACGGCCAGAACAACGGAGGCTCCGCGGCGCTGGCGCACCCGCTCGACGACGCCGGTCGCCAGCCGCATCGCGGTGTGCATGGGGACGGCGATGCCGACCATCTCGGCCCAGTCCACCGCGGCCTCGTCGAGGCGCTCG
>DASXNK010000168.1 GCA_036495095.1 Candidatus Dormiibacterota bacterium
CCGCGGCGCTCGGCCGGCTGGTCCTCGAGCACCCGACGCATCGCGGCGGTGAGCCCGGCCTGGTCACGCGGAGTGAAGAGCCGGTGACCGGGGCCGTCGGCGCCGAGCACCTCGAGGTGGGGCGCGATCGCGCTGGCCACCACCGGGGTCCCGTGCGACGCCGCCTCGAGAAGGGTGAGGGGAAGCCCCTCGACGGTGGACGGCAGCACGAAGCCGGCGGCGTTCGAGTACAGCTCCTCGAGGGTCGCACCGTAGACGTAGTCGGTGAGGATCACCCGCGGGTCGTTCGCGGCGAGCTCCCGCACCCGGCGCGTGTACTCGTCGGTGTGGCTGGATCCCCCCGCCACCACCAGCCGCATCTCGCCGGGAAGGTCGCCGAAGGCGCGGACCAAAAGGTCGACCGCCTTCTCGGGTACGAGCCGGCCGACGAAGAGCAGGTACCCCCGCGGCTGGAGACCGAAGCGTTCGGTGATCTCCCGTGCCGGCCGGTGGACCGGCGTGTTCACCCCGTTGGGGACGTGAATCGCCTCGCGGTGGTGGTGGCGCGCGTAGTAGTCCGCGAGTGCCCGGGAGACCACGATGGTGGAGTCGGGTGCGTGAGCGCTGGTCCAACCGGCGGCGCGAAGCACCGAACGCGCTCCGAAGCCCCACTTCTCGCGCTCATGGTCCAGGCCGTGGATCGTGGCCACCACCCGGGCACGCGACAGGAGCCTCGGCAGCGGGGCCAGCAGGGAGGGGCCGAGGGCGTGGTAGTGCACGATGTCGGGTGGGTTGCGCAGGGTCAGGCAGGTGCAGAGCGCGGTGTGCACGATGCACTCCAGGCGCTTGCTGCTCACCGTCGGCACCTGCCGGAGACGCATCCCACGATGCGCGGGGGGCGCGTCGGGCACGTAGCCGCTGCGCAGGAAGACGGTCACCTCGTGGCCCCGGGCCGCGAGACGCGCGCCGATCTCCTCCACATGGCGCTCGACGCCGCCGAACGTGGCGGGCACTCCGCGCTGGCCGACGACGGCGATTCGCCACGGGCCGTGTTCGCTCAACGCATTCTCCTGACATGACGCAACGGTGACGGGACCGACCGCGGCCGATCGAGCACGGCGGCGGTGTCCGACAATTGGGCTACGGCGTCGCCATCCGGTCAATCGGACGATTGCAGGACAGCACCAGCGCGTGACTGCACTGGACGGCGTACGCGATCTACGCCTTCTCACCCCCCGTCGCCGCGGTTTCGATCGTAGCCACGGTACGTCCGCGACGCCATGACTGGGCTGCGATGCCCGCAGACAATGGTCGCCATCGACACGCCGGGTCTCCGGCCTGGTTTCCAACTCCCACTCGAACGGCCGAGGAGGCTCACACCGATGCGCGACCAGACTGTGATGATCGACGCCAGCAGCGACGGGCGGGTGGAGGTGAGCGGCCGTCACGTCCCCCTCCACGGACTGATCCCGCCGCACGGCGGCACGCTGGTCGACGCCATGGCGCTGCCCGGCCGCGCCGCGGAGCTGCGGTCGCTATCCCGCACCATGACGTCGTGGGATGTCACCCCGCGCCAGCTCTGTGACCTCGAGCTGCTGCTCAGCGGCGGCTTCTCGCCGCTGACCGGCTTCATGGGCCCCGACGACCACGAGTCCGTGTGCGCCTCGATGCGGCTCGCCGACGGAACCCTGTGGCCGATCCCCATCACCCTCGACGTCACCGACGACCTCGCCGGCCGCCTCCGGATCGGCGAGTCACTCGCCCTGCGCGATCCCGAGGGAGTGATGCTGGCGGTGCTGCGGGTCGAGAGCGTCTGGCGTCCCGACCGCGCTCTCGAGGCAGAGACCGTCTACGGCACGCGGAGCCTGGAGCATCCCGGTGTGCGCCAGCTGCTGGAGGCGTCGCACCCCTTCTGCGTGGGTGGCCGGCTCGAGGGCGTCGAGACGCCGGTCCACTACGACTTCAAGCGACTCCGCCTCTCCCCCGCGCAGCTGCGCGAGGAGTTCACGCGGCTGGGGTGGCGTCGCGTCGTCGCCTTCCAGACCCGCAACCCGATGCACCGCGCGCACCTGGAGCTCACCCAGCGGGCGGCCGTCGCCGTCGGGGGGCAGCTGCTCATCCATCCGGTCGTGGGCATGACCAAGCCCGGTGACGTCGACCATGCGATCCGGGTGCGGTGCTACACGGCGCTCCTCGAGCGCTACCCACCGGCGACGACCCGGCTCGCCCTGCTCCCGCTCGCGATGCGCATGGCGGGGCCGCGGGAGGCGCTCTGGCACGCGATCATTCGCAAGAACCACGGCTGCACGCACCTGATCGTCGGGCGTGACCACGCCGGGCCCGGGAGCGATGCGCAGGGCCGCCCCTTCTACGACCCGTACGCCGCCCAGGAGATGGTGCGCGTCCACCAGGACGAGCTCGGCGTCGGCATGGTTCCGTTCCAGATGCTGGTCTACGCGCCCGACCTCGACACCTACCTCGAGGAGGACAAGGTCGCCACCGGCACCCGCGTGGTCACCGTCTCGGGGACGGAGCTGCGCCGCAAGCTCAGCAGCGGTGACGAGCTCCCCGAGTGGTTCACCTACCCGGAGGTCGCCCGCGAGCTGCGGCGCAGCTACGCGCCGCGCGAGCAGCAGGGCTTCGCGGTGTTCCTCACCGGCCTGTCCGGATCGGGCAAGTCCACCATCGCCCAGACGCTGCTGGTCAAGCTGGTCGAGCGGTCGAGCCGCCCGGTCACCCTCCTCGACGGCGACGTGGTCCGCAAGTACCTCTCCTCCGAGCTCGGCTTCTCCAAGGAGCACCGCGACCTCAACATCCGCCGCATCGGCTACGTCGCCGCCGAGGTCGCCCGCCACGGCGGCATCGCCATCTGCGCGCCGATCGCGCCCTACGACGCCCTCCGCAAGGAGGTGCGCGCGATGGTGATGCAGCAGAACGCCGGGTTCACGCTGGTCCACCTCGCCACCCCGATCGAGGTGTGCGAGGGGCGTGATCGCAAGGGCCTGTACGCCAAGGCGCGGGCCGGCCTGATCGCCGGCTTCACCGGCGTCTCCGATCCCTACGAGCCGCCGCAGGACGCCGAGGTGGTCGTGGACACCGCGACCACCAGCGCCGAGGGGGTGGCGGACATGATCCTCCGCCACCTCGAGATCGAGGGCTACCTCCCCGCCCCCGCCGTGGTCGAGCTGGCCTCGTGAGCACCTCGCGCGGACGCCGGCGCCGCCACCTGCGGCGCCATCTCGCCGGCTCGCTCGCCGCCCTCGGGAGCGCCGCGGCCCTGCTGGCGGGCTGCGGGTCGGTGGCGGCCACCGCGGGGGGCTCGACCCCGACGGAGGCCGTCCGTCTCGGCTACCTCCCCAACCTGACCCACGCGCCCGCCATCGTCGGGGTCGACCGCAACCTGTTCGCGGGCGCGCTGGGCAGCGGCGTGCGGCTGCAGACCCAGACCTTCAACGCCGGCCCCGACGCGGTCTCGGCGATCTTCGGCGGGGCCATCGACGCCGCCTTCATCGGTCCCAACCCGGCCGTCAACGCCTTCGTGAAGAGCGGCGGCAGCCTGGTCCGCATCGTCTCCGGCGCCACCTACGGCGGGGCAGGGCTGGTGGTGCGCCCGGGGAGCGGCATCACCTCGGCGGCGTCGCTCCGGGGGAGGCGGCTGGCGACGCCCCAGCTGGGCAACACCCAGGACGTCGCCCTGCGCGCCTACCTGGCCGCCAACGGGATCCACACCACCCCCCAGGGGGGCGGTGACGCCACCATCACCCCGACCGACAACGCCACCATCGTCCAGCTCTTCAAGCAGGGTCAGATCGACGGCGCATGGGTGCCCGAGCCCTACCTGAGCCGGTTGATCACCGAGGCGGGCGGGCGGCTGCTCGTCGACGAGGCCACGCTCTGGCCGGACGGCGCGTTCCCGACCACCGTGCTGGTGGTGACCACCGCGCTGCTCGACGCGCATCCCGACGTGGTGCGCCGGCTGGTGCAGGGCAACGTCGCCGCCATCGACTGGATCAACGCCAACCCCGACCAGGCCAAGCGGGTGGTCAACGACGCGCTGCGCCGGCTGACGACGAAGGCGCTGGCCACCGCGACGCTCGACCAGGCGTGGACGCGCCTGCACTTCAGCGCCGACCCGCTGCCCACCGCGCTGGTCAGAGCGGCCGCGAGCGCCCACGCGGTGGGGCTGCTGGCGGCGGTCGACCTCCACGGCATCCTGCAGCTGCGCCCGCTCAACGACGCACTCCGCGCCGCCGGGCACGCGACCGTGAGCAGCGCCGGATACGGCCCCCAGTGAGCACGCTCGCGGTCGCGACGCGCCGCGCCGGGATCGGGCTGGCGCAGGAGGTCGCGGTCCGGCTCGAGGCGGTGGACAAGGTCTACGGCGCGGGATCCGAGAGGATCCAGGCGGTGGACGGCGTCGACCTCGAGGTGTGCCGCGGCGACTTCCTCTGCCTGCTCGGTGCCTCCGGGTGCGGCAAGTCCACCCTGCTCTCGATGATCGCAGGTCTCGACCGGCCCACCCGGGGCCTGGTCGAGGTCGCCGAGGGCCGCCCCGCGATGATGTTCCAGGAGCCGGCCCTGCTGCCCTGGCTCACCGTCGCCGAGAACGTCGCCCTGCCCCTGCGCCTCCAGCACGTGGGCAGGGAGGCGCGCCGCGACCGTGTCGCCGAGCTGCTCGACCTCGTGCACCTCGAGGGCTTCGCGCGCAAGCGCCCCCACGAGCTCAGCGGCGGGATGCGGCAGCGGGTCGCGCTGGCCCGTGCGCTGGCGCAGACCACCCGCCTGCTGCTCATGGACGAGCCCTTCGCGGCGCTCGACGCCATCACCCGCGACGTCCTCCACGAGGACCTCGCGCGCATCCACGCCAGCACCGGCATCACCGTGGTGTTCGTGACCCACAACGTCCGCGAGGCGGTGCGCCTCGCCGATCGGGTGGTGATGCTGTCGTCGCGGCCGGGACGGGTGGTCGCCGCCTGG
>DASXNK010000169.1 GCA_036495095.1 Candidatus Dormiibacterota bacterium
ACGCCGCCAGCAGCAGGAGGGCGAGGAGGAGGACGGCGACCAGCCGGCGGCCGCCCACTCAGGGAGCCACGATGCCGCTGGTGCGCGTGACCTCGATGCCCATCTCCTCGAGACCGGCGATGACCCGGTTGATGCCGATGCTGTCGGTTGCCATGTGGCCGGTGACCACCAGGCTCTTGCCCGGCTCGGCCTCGGCGCGCAGCCTCTGGACGTCGCCCTCGGCGCAGTGCATCGCGAACACGGTGTCCACCCCGTGCCGCCAGTACTCGCGGAACACGTGGTAGCCGCCGTTGGTGCCGCCCGCCATCGCCACCGTCCACCGTCCCAGCGGCGACTCCGGTCCACCCACCCACTGCTCGGGGCGGGTCAGCGCCGCCTCCATCTCCGGGAACTCGTCGAACCAACCCAGGACCTCGCCCACCGGGCTGCCGGCGCCGTTGCGGCGGCGCAGCATCTCGACGATCGCCTCGCGGCCGATGATGTCGCAGGCGAGGTGGACGTTGCAGAAGGGCAGGCCGATCAGCCGGGCGGTGCCGACCACGGCGTCGTGGTTGCTCATGTGGGCGGCGCGGTGCGACGGGCCCAGCCGCTCCGCGATCGCCGCCTCCGCGACCTCGCGGGGGATGCCCTCGGCGGCCATCTGCTCGACCTGGCGGAGCACCACCCTGCCGAAGTCCATGCGGGCATGGTCGCCGGCGGGATGGTGGGCGATCACCGCGTCGTAGCCGGCGTCGCGCGCGTAGACGAGCTCGCCGACGCTGATGTCGATGCCGAACAGCACCCGGCGGACGTCCCCGGGCGCCTCGACGTACACCTGCGAGTCGGCGGGCACCGCGTCGCAGCCGGCCAGCCGCGCCGACCACTCGAGGATGCCGGCGAGGTTCACCGCAGCCCCCCCTGGTGGTGCGGCGCCCCCACGGGCACGGTCAGCGGGCGGCGGCCACGGCCGCGGCCGCTCTGGTAGCCGAGCTCGGCGGCGGCGTAGCAGACCACCCCGAGGGCGATGCCGACGACCACGTCGGCGACGTAGTGCTCGCCGAGGTAGATGACCCCGAAGGAGATCGTCGCCGGGTAGAGCATCCACAGCCAGGACGAGGGCCGGCGCACCCCGCGGACGGCGACGATGGCGCAGGCGATGACCATCGGCACCGAGACGTGGAGCGAGGGCATCGCGGCGTTGGGCTCGGGGTCGGCACCGGCGTAGAGGGTGCCGAAGCTGCCCAGCTTCTCCAGGGTCTCGACCACGATGCGGTGCACCGGGGGGAGGTCGCCGTTCTGCGCCGCCAGCCAGGGCGGCATCTCGGGATAGAGGAGGTAGACGAGGAAGCCGGCCGCCATCACCATGACGTAGGCGCCGACGAAGGTTCCGAAGCGGTCGCGGTGCCAGATCCAGAGCCACAGGCCGGCCACCAGCGGCGCGGCGAAGTGGAAGAGATACTCGCCGGCGAGCACCACGCCGAGGAACCGCCCGAACTCGCCGACGCCGATGTGCTGCTGCAGCCACCAGGTCCAGACCACGCCGCCGAACAGGCTCTTCTCGAGGACGATGGGGGCGAGCACGTGGACGCTGCCGGCGATCTTGGCGCCGACCCCGGTGAGGTCCTCGAACATCACCGCGACGAAGAGGAACGGCAGCCAGTCCCAGACGAACGGGCGGGCCCGGCCGAGCACCGCGAACCCCACCAGCACGAGGAGCAGCGCGTGCTCGGAGGTGAGCCCGACCTGGCGGGTGGCCATCAGCCCGATCGAGGCGACCGCGTAGGCGGCCATCGCCCCGTACACCAGCGGACGCTGCCGGAAGGCGTGGACGCTGCGCCGCTCCGGAGGCGCGGCGATGACCGCGTTCACCGAGCGGGCGGCGCGGAACACCCGGCCCGCCGCGGCGGCGCCGAGCCCCCCCGGGAAGCCCGCCGGAGGTGGCGGCTCGGCCCACTCGGACGCGCCGGACGGGCCCTCGACCGGCGCGCACTGCCCGTCCCGCTGGGGCCGCATCCCACACTCCCGAAATCCGTGTCTCCCCCGGAAGGGGTATACCCGTCCGGTCGTCGCACCGCTAGCGTAGCGCTAGTAGATGGTCCGGACCGTGACCATCCCCTCCGAAGGGGCGGATTCGAGGGGGACAAGGGAAGGGACGCAACCTTCAGCTGGCCCGTGACGTATGGAAGAACGGGAATGAGTGTGCTGCGAGAGACGAACGAGCAGATCCTGGCGGGAATCCGGCACCGCTGGAGGAGCGATGCCGAGCGTCGACGGATGGCCGAGCCCATCCGCCTCATCGATGGCCTGATCGCCGACCTCGAGGAGCTGCATCTGACGGACCGCAAGCGCGTTCCGCCGTCCTACGAGGCGCGGCTGATGCAGCTCACCGCCGTCCTGCCCCCCGAGGTGCGCCAGGAGCTCCGCAGCCGGGTGACCATCGTCCACCTCATGGACCGGCTCTACGAGATCCAGGGACGGCTGCTGGCGCGCAAGGCCACCGAGCGGGGCGACGACTTCGACGGCGGCGACCGTGGCCCCCAGAGCCCGCACCCCTCCACCCGGGTCGCCGAGCCCGCGGCCTAGTCTCCTCCTGTAGGCTCGGCGGACATGCCCGCCGCAGTCCCGGTCCCTGCCGCCGTGCTCACCGTGAGCGACGCCGGTGCGCGCGGCGAGCGGGCCGACACCAGCGGCGACGTCATCACCACCCGCCTCGAGGGGCTGCCCGCGACCCTGGTGAGCCGGGCCATCGTCCCCGACGAGCCGGACGCGATCCGCACCGCGGTGGTCGAGGCCACCGCCACCGCCGGTCTGCTGGTGATCACCGGGGGCACCGGGGTGGGCCCCCGCGACGTCACCCCCCAGAGCGTCGGACCCCTGCTCGACTACGAGGTGCCGGGGATGGCGGAGGCGATGCGGCTGCGCGGGCTGGCGTCGACGCCCCACGCGATGCTCTCCCGGCAGCTGGTCGGCGTCCGCGGGAGCTGCCTGGTGCTCTGCCTCCCCGGCAGCCCGAGGGCGGTGGCCGAGTGCCTCGACGCGGTCTGGGAGGCGCTCCCCCACGCGCTGCGGCTGCTCGCCGGCGAACGCCCCTGCCACCAGGCCCCGAAGAAGAACGGCTAGTCGCCGGCCGGCCGCTCGAGGTCCCGCTCCGGCGGCCGGGCCACGCTGCCGCTCCGCCCGCCCTGCTTGGCCACCATGCCCACGCCCTCGAGGGCGGCCCAGCGGTCGGTGCTCTTGATCATGTCGATGACCGTGAGCCCGGCGACGGCGACGGCGGTGAGCGCCTCCATCTCCACGCCGGTGCGGCCCACGGTCCGCGCGGTGGCGCGGATGCGCACCCCGGGGAGGGAGGCGTCACAGACCAGGTCGACGTCGACGTGGGTCAGCGGCAGGGGGTGGCAGAGGGGGATGAGCTCGGCGGTGCGCTTGGCCGCCAGCACCCCGGCGACCCGGGCCACGCCGAGGACGTCGCCCTTGGCCGCCAGCCCGGTCTCGACCAGGCGCAGGGTGGCGGCGTCGCAGCGCACCCGGCCCTCGGCCACCGCCACCCGCTCGCTCTCCGCCTTGGCGGAGACGTCGACCATGCGCGCGATGGCGTGGTCGTCGAGGTGGCTGAGGCGCGGCTCGCTCATCCCGGGGCGTCCCCCCGGGTGGCGAGGATGTTGAGCCGGACGTAGTCGACCACCGGGTTCGGGCCCAGGCTGGCGGCGACCGCGTCGACGAAGGCGCCGTGCCGCTCCGGGGGCATCCGCTCCAGGTGGGCGCCGAGGATGACGGTGCGCAGGAAGGTGGTGAGCTCCTCGCCCGCCGCGAAGGCGGTCGGCTCCTCGTGGAGCCAGGCCTCGACCTCGACGAAGCCGGCCGCCTCGAGGCGCTGCCGGGTGGCCTCGGCGGTGGCGAAGTGCTGCTGCCCCTCGCAGCCGTCACCGGCCGCGCGGGCGGCGCGCAGCACCGAGGCGACGTTGCCGGCGCCACCGCACTGCGCCACCAGCCGGCCGCCGGGCCGCAGCACCGCGGCGAGGTGGCGGAAGAGGGCGTCGTGGTCGGCCACCCAGTGGAAGACGGCGGTGGAGAGGATCGCGTCCACCGGCGTGGTCAGGGGCAGCGGGCGGCCCAGGTCGGCGTGGACCAGCTCCACCCGGGAGCCGTGGGGCGCCAGCCGCCGTGCCGCCTCGGCGAGCATCGCCTCGGAGCCGTCGAGCGCGACCACGGTGCCCTCGGGCAGGCGCTCGAGCAGCCGCTCGGTGACCCGGCCGCTGCCGCAGCCGGCGTCGAGGACGCGCTCGTCCCCGGCCAGCTCGAGGCGCTCGAGCACGGCCACGCCCCAGCGCAGCTGGGGTTCGGAGACCCGGTCGTAGGTGGCGGCGTCCCACTCTCTGCTGGGCATGTCCGGGATGGTCTCACACGGCGGTGATCGCGCCGGTTGATGCACGAGCACCGCGGCAGGTGGGAACATCCCCGCCGATGCTCCCGATTCCCCGTCCGCGCCCGCGCCGCTGGGCGCTCGCCCTCGCCACCGTCGCCGCCTCGACCTGCCTGAGCGGCTGCGGCGCCTCCGACAGCGACAAGATCAAGGACTCGGTGCGCAACTACATCCAGGCGGTGCTCGACGACAACGGCACCGCCGCCTGCGGCCTGCTCACCCCCGACGCCGCCAAGGTCTTCGTCGACCGGGTCAAGGCCCAGACCAAGACCAGCGACTGCGCCACCGCCTTCAAGCAGGAGGCGGCCACCCTCAAGGACGACGAGAAGGCGATCTATCGCAGCGCCGTGCTCTCCGGGGTCACCGTCAGCGGCGACACCGCCACCGTCACCGTCAAGTTCACCGGGGTCAACAAGGACATCCGGCTCAAGAAGGTGAACGGCGACTGGAGGATCGATACCGGCCCGGCCGGATGAGCCGCCGCCGGGTCAGACCGGGAGGGTCGATCCCTCGGCGAGGTACGAGCGGATCACCGTGGCCAGGCCGACGAGGCTGAACGGCTTGTTGATGAACCGGTCGGCGCCGGCGGCGCGACCGCTCTCGACGTCGTCGTCGCCGCTCAGCGCGGTGAACATCAGGACCGGGATGGAGCGCGTCCGCGGGTCGCTCTTGATCCGCCGGCAGACCTCGAGGCCGTCGATACCGGGCATCATGATGTCGAGGATCACCAGGTCGGGACGGGCGCGCTCGAGGCTGCGCAGGCCCTCGGCCCCGTCGAGCTCGGCGTCCACCTCGTAGCCCTCGATGGTCAGGTACATCGAGACGACGTGAAGGAGGCGGGGGTCGTCGTCCACGATGAGGATGCGGCGGCGGAGCACGGAGGGCCTCCAGTTGCGGTGTCGGTGCAAGTGGTACCACGCCCCGCAGCCTCCGGGCGGGTCCCTCGACTCCCCGTGACCCGTCCGTTGCCGGACGGTGGGATGCCGCGGATGTCCCGTGTCGGGGGCCTCCCCCTGCTACCCGCAGGCGTTGGCGGGCTGGAGCAGCCCGGGACGGTGGAAGCCGAGGGCGACGCCGTCGCCGGTGACCTTCACCGAGTCGAGGTAGGGGCGGATCGGGTCCAGCTGGGCATCGGCGAGCAGGGCGTGGAGGTCGACGTCCCGGCTGATCCGGTCGCGGATCTGCGACACCGCCCAGCCGGGCAGCGGCATCCGCCCGGCGGTCATGTCGCGCACGTCGGCGCCGATGTCGGGGGTGCCGTCGGCGGGGCACACCAGGCTCAGCGCCACCCGGCCCACCGCGGTGATGCTCACCAGCCCGAGGGTGGTGCGGACGTCGATCACCACCAGCCCGTCGCGCACCCGCGCCTCGGGATTCTGGAACTGCTGGGGGGCGGGGTTGCTCGACCGGAGGACGGTGGTGAGGTCGTGCTCGCTGAGCGTCACCTCGGTGTGGGGGCTGAGCAGCAGCCCCGCCGCCGCCCGGTGCCCCATCGCGGTGGCGATCTCCAGGCGGGTGTGGCCGTCGTCGGGGCCGCGCGGCGCGGCGCCGAGGTCGGGGGCGGCGGTCGCCTGCCAGCTCACCACCCCGGTGCCGGCGACGAGGGCCAGCAGCAGCAGGACGATGATCGCGCAGGCGGCACGGACCCCCCTCTCGCCCTGCCTGCAGGCCCGCCGTCGGCCGCACCGGCTGCTCACGGCGGGCCAGGGTAGCGGAGCGCCGGATCAGCCGGCCAGGGGCAGGGTCACCGTGAACGAGCTGCCCACCCCGCGCTTCGAGGCGACGATGATGTCCCCGCCGTGCTTGCGAGCGAGCTGGCGCGCGATGTACAGCCCCAGCCCGGTGCCGGGGATCTCGGAGTCGGTGCCGCGCCCCACCCGCGTGAACCGGGTGAAGAGCCGGGGCAGGTCCTCGGCGTGGATGCCGATGCCCTGGTCGCTGACCGTGACCACCGCCACCCCCTGACCGCTGCGCACCGTGCAGCGCACCTCTCCGCCGTCCGGTGAGTATTTGACCGCATTGGCAAGAAGATTGAACAGGACGGTGAGCAGCCGGAGGCTGTCGCCGCGCACCTGCACCGGCGCCGGCGGGCACTCGACCCCGAGCCGGTGGCGGGGACCGAGCATCGGCTCGACCCGCGCCCCCGCCTGGCGGACGAGGTCGCGGACGTCGACCAGCTGGTCGTCGAGCTCGAGCCGGCCGTCGTCGAGGCGCGCCGCCTGGAGCATCGCCTCGGACAGCCCCACCAGCTCGTCGACCTTGGTGCGCAGCACCGGCAGCACCTGGCTGCGCGCCGCCGCCGAGAGCTCTCCGAACATCCCGTCCTCGAGCAGCCCGATGTAGCCGAGCAGCACGGTGAGGGGGGCCCGCACCTCGTGGGAGGCGAGCCGCAGGAAGTCCGACTTCGACTCCTCCAGCTCCATGGTTCGGCGGTGCTCGGTGGCGAGGTCGCGGCCGCGGCGCTCGCTGTCGGAGAGGCGCAGCCAGGAGACGGTGGCGCCGCGACCGACCGCGGAGATCGCCAGCAGCACGGAGGCCTGGACGGTCGCGGTGAGCGGGGTCTCGCCGTGGACGGCCGGACCGGCCAGGTCGAGGGCGACCCCCAGCGCCACCAGCGGCAGCAGCAGGCGGCGGGGCAGCAGCCGGGTGGCGGCGAGCACCGGCAGCACCGCCAGGGACATGACCGTCCCCCGCGAGGCGAACCGGCCGTCGAGCAGGAAGATGCCGAGGAGGAGGATCGCCCCGAGCAGCGCGCAGGGGGCCTCGCGGCACATCCCACCGAGCGGCAGTGGGGCGCGCACCCGGGCCCAGAGACCGGGCACGAGCGTGTCCGCGGCGGCGGGAGGCGCCCACGCCGTGGGACGCCTGTCGGGGATCTCGAGGAGGGCGTCGCCCCCCGTGGAGGGCACCGGAGCGGTCCCGGCGGGGTGCGGGGCGAGGAGCGGGCTCACGGCCGAGGGTCCTGGAGCATGCCGGGGGGACGGTACGGCGGCCCCGCCGAGGCTTCGATGGAGGAGCGGTCACGAGCCGATCACGGCGACCGCCACACCCGGGCGGCTCAGCGCAGCCGCAGCACCGCCATCCCGGCGCTGCCGCCGAGCAGCACCAGGACCACCAGCCCGGCCACCAGCGGGATCCCCACGCCCCGGCCCGAGCCGCCCCCGCCCCCGCCGCTGGCGGGGAGCGTCGCCGAGCCGCTCGTCGAGGTGACCGTCGAGGCCCCCGTGTCGCCGTTCGGGATGTCCGCCGGGAATGGGGTGTCGAGCGGGGTGGCGGTGGCGGTGGGCGCCGGCCGCGGGGTCGCGGTGGGAGGGATGCTCACCTGTCCCGCGGAGTTGGTGAAGCTGAACGTGGGCCCCGCCCGGGGGGTGTCGGTGGGCGCCCCGCAGTCGATCGGGAAGATCTCGATCAGGCGGCTGGGGCAGGCGAACCGATCGCTGGTGGTCGAGTGGGTGTGGGTGGTGTGGGTCCTGGTGGTCTTCTCGGCGACCACCTCGGTGCGCGCCACCGCCGCATGGGCCACCCCGGGACCGGAGGAGGGGCGCGCCGCCGGGCTGAGCACGAGCGCGAGCAGCCCGATGCCGAGCAGGGCGAGGGCGAGGGAGCAGCGCCGCGCAGCGCTCACGGAGCGGGGGCGACCTCGGCGCCGCGCTGCCACTCCCCGACGATCGCGCCGTGGGTGGCGAAGGCGAGCGGGGGGAGGGCGGCGACGGCGAAGCGCCGGACCTCCAGCACCTCCTCCGGGCAGGCCCGGGGGGTACCCGCGACGATGCGGCCGGCGTAGGCGACGATCACCACCCCGGCGGTGACCAGGTTGGCGTGGTGGACGCCGACCAGCCGGTCGATCTCCACCTCGCAGCCGATCTCCTCGTGGCACTCGCGGGCGGCGGCGGCGCGGGGGTGCTCGTCGTAGTCGACGTATCCGCCCGGCAGCGCCCACTCCCCGCGCCGCGGCTCGATGCCGCGCCGGATCAGCCAGAGCGCCTCCGGCCCGTCGCTGAGCACCGCCACCGCCACCACCTTGGGGTCCCGGAACGCGATGAAGTCGCAGGCGCCGCAGGCCGGGAGCAGCTTCCCCTCGACCTCGCGCTCCGCCAGCTCGGTTGCGCAGCGCGGGCAGAAGCGTGCGGCGAGGGCGCTCGACGCCGGCCGCGGCTGGCTGGTCGGTTCCGGCATGAGCGCCATTATCTGCCCGTGCACGCGCCGCCCGGTCGGCGCCGATGGTGGGATCGCGCCGGTCAGCCGGTGGGCAGCCTGGCCTCGACGGCCACCTCGATGGCGTCGGCGACCTTGAGGGCGCCGAGCATCGCGCTGAACGGCTTGATGCCGAAGTCGGTCTGGCGGAGGCTCAGCCGGCCAGAGACCCGGTCACCGTCCTGGCCGAGCTCGATGCGCACCGGCCGGGTGGTCCCGTTGATGGTGAGATCGCCGCTGACCGTGAACCTCCCGTCCCCCGAGCTCTCGATCGAGGTCGACGTGAAGCTGATGCTCCCGTTGGGGAGGATCTTCTGGGCGATGTTCTTCTTGATGTCGGCGCGGTCCTTGTCGCTGAGCGGGGTCGCCCCACCGTGTCCCTCGACGACCTCGAGGGAATGGCCGTCCACGGTTGCGGTGACGCTCGACCGTGTGATGTCGTCGGGGTCGAGATTGACCTCGGCGCTCCACGAGGTGGGCTCCAGGGTGAGGTCGTGCCCCACCCGGGCCGCCATGCCCTCGCGCTTGGTGTAGACCTTGATGCTCCCGTCGCCGGGTCCGAGGGTGATAGCCATGGGGCGGAATGCTACGCGGTCCCCACTAGCGGCAGGTCGTCCTTAGTGGCAACGGTCAGCGCCCGGACGCGAAGATGAGAGACACGCCGATCACGTTGAAGACGGCGTGGATGATCATGCCGGGAAGCAGGCTTCCGCTGCGCTCGTAGACCAGTGCGAGGAGGCAGCCGAGCACGAAGATCGGGATCAGCAGCGCCAGCTCGGCGTGGGCGGCGGAGAACACCAGCGCGCTCAGCGTCACCGCCGCCCAGAGCGGCACCCGGCGGCGCAGCCATCCGTAGAGGAACCCGCGGAAGAAGGTCTCCTCGGCCACCGGGGCGATCACCGAGACCGCGACCACGGCGAGCAGCCGGTAGTGGCCGAAGGCGTCGCGGACCGCCTGCGGCTGGCCGTTGTGGGCCTGGGGGAAGAGCTGGCTGCCGACCACTCCGGCGAGCACCACCAGCACGTACGCCGCCAGCGCGAGGGGGAGGGCGAGGAGCAGCCAGCGGGTCGACACCGGCCGCCACCCCAGGGTGCTCAGCGGCGCCCGGCGGCGCCCGGTCACCAGCAGCAGCACCGCGCCGACCACGCCCGCGTACAGCGAGAGGCTGGACAGGAACCTGCTGATCGCGGTGCGCAGCTCCGGGTCGTGCTGCGGCAGCAGCGGGAGGGTCACAGCGGCGAGACCGAGGGTGATCGCCCCGACCAGCACGACGGCGATGGGGAGGCTGAGCAGCACGTCGGTCCAGTCCCACGGACTGAGCTCGCGCCCCGCGTCCGCACCCGCCTCCGGCCGGCTCTCGACGCCGGTGCCGCTCACCCCTGGCACCGCCCACCGGTGCAGTACCAGTCGTACATGTTGAAGGTCCACACCCGGTCGTTCCGCTGCAGCCCGTGGAGGCGCACGGTGTGGCTGTTCACCACCACCTGCTGGTACAGCGGCAGCTCGGGGAGGTCGTGGGCGAGCTGGCGCTCCACCTGCCGGTAGGCGAGCGCCCGCCGCGCCAGGTCGACGCTGGACCGCCCCTCGTCGAAGCCGCGGTCGACCTCGGGGTTGTCCTCACCGGTGGCGTCCTGGCCCTGACCGCGGTTCGCGGCCGAGGGCACCTGGCTCTCGGCGGGGCAGGCGCCGCGGCAGTCGGAGTGGTACACGGAGTACCAGCCGTCGGGCTCGGGCGAGCCGGTGTAGCCGTACATCGCCAGGTCGAACTGGTGGCTGTAGAGCACACTGCCGTCGCTGAAGGAGCCGAAGAGCCGGCCCGCCTTCAGGGTGCTGAGGTTGGTGAAGATGCCCACCTTCTCGAGGTCGGACTGCACCGCCACCTGGGCCTGCTGCCGGGCGGTGTTGCCGGAGGTGGTGACGAAGTCGAGGTCGATGCAGTGACCGGCCGCGTCGGCGCGGCCGCGGCCGTCGTGGCAGGCGGGGCTGAGCCGGTAGCCGGCCTCGTCGAGGAGGCGCCGGGCCGCCGCCGGGTCGTACCCCGTGGTCGGGATCGACGGGTCGCGGATGAACTCCTCGCCGAGGTAGATCCACGAGTCCTGCGGCACCACCGTCTGACCCTGGGCGATGGTCCTGACGATCTGCTCCCGGTCGATCGCCCGCAGCATCGCCTGGCGCACCCGCAGGTCCGCGGTCACCGGGTTGACCCGTGCCTGCGGCCCGCACAGCCCCCGGGCCGCGGCGCACATGTTGACGTCGATCTTCTCCGCCCCGGACTCGGGGATCGTCTGCACCGCCAGCCTCCCCTGCCTGACGGCGTCCTGGAGGTCGCGGAGGAGGGCGAGCCGGTAGTCCATGCCGAAGTCGATCTCGCCGGCGCGGGCCTGGTCGAGCTGCGACTTCACGTCGGAGACGAACTTGAAGATCACCCGGTCGAGGTGGGGCTGATGCCTGCGGTCCCAGTAGCGGCGGTTGCGCACCAGGGTGATCGACCTGGCGGGCTCGTACCTCTCGAGGACGTAGGGCCCGGTGCCGACGATGATCCGGTCGAGGGTGTCGGTGCCGCGGTAGGCGTCGGGCGCGCCCGTCCCCCTGGTCAGGTCGACGGTCTGCGGCGTCTTCTCGAGGTCGGTGTTGCCCCGGAACGCGTTCTCCAGCTGCGTCGCCGGCATGATCCCGTAGACCCCCGAGCCCAGCGACAGGTAGGCCCCGTACTGGGTCTTGAAGCTGAGCGTCGCCTGGGTGGCGGTGTCCTCGCGGCAGTCGACGACCTGGTCGGGACCGGCGGTGCTGAGCACCGCGGTGGGGTTCCGGTCCCGGTAGCGGAGCCAGAAGAACTGGATGGTGGCGCAGACGTCGTGGGCGCCGAAGCGGCTGCCGTCGTGCCAGAGCACGTCGTTGCGGAGCTTCCAGGTGACGCACATCGCCGGGACCATCCGGGCGCCGCCGGCGCCGACCGCCGGGCAACCCGAGGTGCGCACGTCGCCGTTGGCGGTGGTGGGCACCTCGGTGGCGAGCATCGGGCGCCAGAAGTCGGCGAGGCTGCGCGCGTTCGCGGTCTCCTCCAGCGGCCGGTACCAGAGCAGGCCCTCGGCGATCGGGGCGTCGACGGCGACCGAGAAGAGCATGCTGTCGACGATCCCGGCGGCGAGGAAGGAGGTGGGCTCCTGGACCACGCCGACGGTCATCGTGCCGCCCTGGTTGGCGGGGTCCCTGGCGTCGCCGGTGGGCGAGGTCGCCGAGGGTGCGCCTCCGCCACAGGCCGCCAGCAGCAACAGCGCCGCCAGCAGCAGCCTGAGCGCGGACCCCATGTCTCCTCCTCTCAGCGCGGAGGCGCTGGATGATCGGCGGGCCTCCCCCCAGCCATCGGCCGCCTCGTCGCCGGCAGCCCTTCCCCTGGCGCCGAGTGTAGCCACCGGCAGGTGCTGCTATAACCAGCGGCCATGGCGCAGCGCACCGCCCTCTTCGACCGCCATGTCGCCCTGGGAGCGCGCATGGTCGAGTTCGGTGGCTACGAGATGCCGCTGCAGTACGGCGGGATCCGCGACGAGCACCTCGCCGTCCGCGGGCGCGCCGGCGTCTTCGACATCTCCCACATGGGCGAGGTGCTGATCACCGGCCCCGGGGCCGAGGCGTCGGTGCAGCGCCTGGTCGCCAACGACGTGTCGCGGCTGGCGCCGGGCGCCGCCCTCTACGGGGTGATGTGCACCGAGGAGGGGGGCATCGTCGACGACGTCATCGTCTACCGCGAGCTCCGCGACCGGGGATTCATGGTGGTGGTCAACGCCGGCACCCGCCACAAGGACGTGGCCTGGATGCGCGACCACCTCGGCCCCGACACCGAGCTCGCCGACCTCAGCGACGAGCTCGCGCTGATCGCGGTGCAGGGTCCGCGCGCCCTCGACATCGTAGCTCCGCTCTGCGAGGCGGAGGTGGCCTCGCTGCGGCCCTTCCACTCCACCGGCAGCCGGGTCGCCGGCATCGACAGCGACACCTCGGTGGTGTCGCGCACCGGGTACACCGGCGAGGACGGGGTCGAGATCTACATCGACGCCACCCACGCCGGCGAGCTCTGGGACGCGCTCCTCGACGCCGGCCGCGACCTCGGCCTGCTGCCCGCGGGCCTCGGCGCCCGCGACACCCTGCGGCTCGAGGCCGGGCTGCGCCTCTACGGCCAGGACATGGACGAGACCGTCGACCCCTTCAGCGCCGGGCTGGGCTGGACGGTCAAGCTCGCCAAGGGCGACTTCTGCGGCTCCGACGCGCTCCGGCGCATCGCCGAGCAGGGTCCGCCGCGGCGCACCGTGGGGCTGCGCCTCGAGGGCCGGAGCATCGCCCGCCACGGCCAGCCCGTCCTCGACGCCGGCCGGCAGGTGGGCGAGGTCAGCAGCGGCAGCTACTCCTTCACCCTCGGCTCCGGCATCGCCACCGCGCTGGTCGAGCCCGACGCCGCCGGCCGCGAGCGTCTCGACGTCGACATCCGCGGGACGGTGGCGAGCGCCGCCGTGGTCCCCCCTGCCTTCTACAAACGCTGAAGCGAACGAGGAGCCGATCGCCGTGCCCGACCTGAGCGCCTTCCGGTTCACCGCGACCCACGAGTGGGTGGAGACTGTCGACGGCGGCGCCCGCGTGGGCGTCACCGACTTCGCCCAGGCCCAGCTCGGCGACGTCATCTTCCTCGAGCTGCCCGAGCTGGGCACCACCCTGAAGCCCGGCGACCGGTTCGGCGTGGTCGAGTCGGTGAAGGCCGCGAGCGACCTCTACTCGCCGGTGGGAGGTCGCGTCGCCGAGGTCAACGACGCCCTCGGCGACGCCCCCGAGCGGGTCAACCAGGACCCCTACGGCGGGGGCTGGCTGATGCGCCTGGAGGACGTCGACGAGGACGGTGCGAAGCTGCTCGACGGTGCCGAGTACGCGAGGCTGACCGAGGCCGAGGCGCACTAGCCTCGACCCTGGGCGCAGCGTGCGACGGAGGTCAGAACGCCCCCGTGCCCGCCGGCGTGCCCAGGCCCGCGGGCGGGGTGTAGCCGCCGGCGACCGGGTTCAGCCGGTCGGTGTGGGCGTACGGATAGGAGCCCCCGACCACGGCCACGGTGTTGCCCGCGAGGGCGTACACGCCGGCGATGAAGGCGGTGGCGGCGCTGGTGCCGCCCGCCAGCACCCAGCCGGGACCCTGGTAGCTGTCGTACATGGCGACGCCGGTGGCGGGATCGGCGACCGCCGAGACGTCGGCGATGGTGCGCCGGGCGCAGCCCGGGTCGTGCTGCCAGGAGGGCTTCGGCTCGAAGCGGCTGCAGCCGCTGCTGGCGCCGGTCCACGGCGCCTCCGACCAGCCCCGGGAGCTGGCGTCGCGTCGCAGGGTGGTGCCCCCGACCGCGGTGACGTGGGGCGAGGCCGCCGGGTAGCCGGTGCCGTACCCGCCGTCGCCCGAGGCCGCGGTCACCGCGATGCCGGGGTGGTGGTAGAAGCCGTCCCACTGGGTCTCCATCGCGCTCTCGGCGACCCCGTAGCTGTTGCCGATGGCGGCGACCTGGGGGAGCGAGGCGGCGGTGTTCACGGCCGCACCGAGCTCCGGGATGCCGGCGCCGTCGGCCTCGACCAGGGCGATCCGGCAGTCCGGGCAGGCCGCCGAGAGCATGTCGAGGTCGAGCGAGATCTCGCGCGACCAGGCGATGTCGGGCCGCGGGGAGCGGCTGCCGCCGCGGGCGTCGAGCTTGCGGAAGCAGCCGTTGGCGGTGGTGCACGGGGGCAGCCCGAACTGCGACCGGTAGACGGCCAGGTCGGACTCGGCGCTGGGGTCGTCGAAGGCGTCGACGAGGGCGACCAGCCGTCCCTGGCCCGCGGTGCCGTCGAGGCCATATGCGGAGCGCAGCTCGGCGGGACCGTAGCCGCGGATCCCTGGCGTCCCCGGCACGCCGGGGTGGCCGGGCACGATCACGATCATCGGCCGGGCCACCGCCGCGAGCGGCGCCGGGGGCGCGCCGGCGCCGCCGGGCACGGCGAGCAGCGCGGTGACCGCCAGCATGACGGCGACCTCCGGTCCCCTCCTCACCCTCATGCCGGGAGGGTAGCGGATCACGGCGATCGAATCGGCCAGTCAATTCGAACGCGCCGACGGAGGCGCACCGGGGACGTGCTCCGGTAGGATCGGGTGCGCCCCTCGCCGCGCGGGCAAGCCGGTCGGAGTCCGGCGCAGTCGCGCTACTGTGGCCGCCCCCGAGACCCCGGGTCTCGAGACAAGTGCGGAAGCCAGAAAACCGCCGGTGCAGGGCCAACTCGCGGACCTCCGCGCTTCGAGGAAGAGTTGGACCCCGAGCTCAAGAAGAACCGCCGCGGCATCATCCTGGTCTTCACCGGCAACGGGAAGGGCAAGTCCACCGCCGCCATGGGGCTGGCGCTGCGCGCCGCCGGCAACCGCATGCCGGTGCGCATCGTGCAGTTCATCAAGGGCAGCTGGAGGACCGGCGAGCGCACCGCCTTCACCGAGTGGGTGCCGGGCGTGGAGATCGCCGCCGAGGGTCGCGGCTTCACCATCGACAGCCTCCGCGACCCCCAGGTCAGCGACGAGGAGCACGCCGAGGCGGGCCGCAACGCGTGGGCGATCGCCGACGAGGCGGTGCGCGGCGGCGCCTACCGGGTGGTGGTCCTCGACGAGATCCTCGGCTCGATCACCGCCGGCCTCGTCCCCCTCGAGGAGGTGCTGCGGCTGATGCGCGAGAAACCCCGGGACGTGCACCTGGTGCTGACCGGGCGCAACGCCCCGCCCGAGGTGGTCGACCTGGCCGACTGCGTCACCGAGATGCGCGAGGTGAAGCACCACTACCGCGGCGCCGGCATCCCCGCGCAGCGCGGCATCGAGTTCTAGGTGATCGTCCTCGTCACCACCGCCGACACCGAGCTCATCGCCCTGGCGGCGGCGCGGCGGCGGCTGCCCGAGGGGTGCGCGGGGGCGGTGGGGCTGAGCTGCGCCGGCTGGACCGCCGAGGAGGTGCGCACCCGGCTGGAGCCGCTGCTGCCCGGCGCCGGCTGCGTCGCCCTCCGGCTGCTCGGTGGCCGCCGCGCCATCCCCGAGGCGGTCGACGCCATCGCCACCGCCTGCGCCGCCCACGGCGTCGCCCTGGTGGCCTGGCCCGGCGACCTCACCCCCGACGCCGAGCTCAGCGCCCTGACCACCCTGGACGCCGAGGTGGCGGGCAGCGGGTTCGCCTACCTGGTCCACGGCGGTGAGGCCAACGTCGCCCAGCTGGTGCGGCTGCTCAGCGACGCCACCTGCGGCACCGAGGTGGGCTGCGAGCCGCCCCGGCCGGTGCCCTGGGACGGCCGCCACCATCCCCGCGCGCCCGAGGACCCCGCCGCCGCCGAGGCCTGGTGGCGTGCCCACCTCGACCCCGCCGACGACCGCCCGGTGGTCGGGCTGATCTTCTACCGGGCCCACTGGATGACCGGCAACCTCGCCGTGGTCGACGCCCTGTCCGACGCCATCGAGGAGGCCGGGTGCCGGGCGCTGCCGGTGTTCTGCTACTCGCTGCGCACGGACGCCGGGGAGCCGGCCGCGTTCGCCCACCTCCGCGACGCCGGCGGCCGCCGGCTCTGCGACGCGCTGATCAGCACCCTCTCCTTCGCCATGGGCGAGCTTGCCGTGACCGGCCCCCAGGTGGCCGCGGAGTGGTCGGTCACGGCGCTGCGGAGGCTCGGCGTGCCGGTGGTGCAGGCGATCGCCGCCACCGGCTCGCGGGAGCGCTGGGAGCGCAGCGACGCCGGCCTCAGCCCCGTCGACGTGGTCATGAACGTCGCCCTGCCCGAGTTCGACGGCCGCATCGTGTCGGTGCCGGTCTCCTTCAAGGAGAGCGTCGGCGGGGTGACCCGCTACGTCCCCGACCTGGAGCGGGTGCGCCGCTGCGCCAGGCTCACCGCCCGGCTGGCGGGGCTGCGCCGCCTGCCCCGCGCCGAGGTGCGCCTCGCCGTGGTGCTGAGCAGCTACCCCACCAGGAACGCGCGGGTGGGCAACGCGGTGGGCCTCGACACCCCCGCCTCGGCGGTGCGCCTGCTCCGCGCGCTGCGCGACGACGGCTACGACCTCGGCGACGGGGAGCTCCCCGACGACGGCGACGCGCTGATGCACCGGCTGCTCGCCGGCGGCGGCTACGACCGCGAGTACCTCACCGCCGACCAGCTGGCGGCGGCGCCCGGGCACCTCTCCGCCGAGGCCTACCTGAGCTGGTTCGACACCGTGCCGGCGGCGGCCCGCGAGGAGATGCGGCGCAGCTGGGGCGAGCCCCCCGGCCGCCTCTACGCCCACGACGGCGGGCTCGCCTTCGCCGGCCTGCGCTTCGGCAACGTGCTGGTCTGCATCCAGCCGCCGCGCGGCTTCGGCGAGGACCCGGCGGCGATCTACCACAGCCCCGACCTGGCGCCCTCGCACCACTACCTCGGCTTCCACCGCTGGCTCGGCGACGGCTTCGGCGCCGCCGCGGTGGTGCACCTCGGCAAGCACGGCACCATGGAGTGGCTGCCGGGCAAGGCGCTGGGACTCTCCGCCGCCTGCTTCCCCGACCTCTGCATCGCCGACCTGCCGCTCTTCTACCCGTTCGTGGTCAACGATCCCGGCGAGGGCACCCAGGCGAAGCGGCGCGCCCACGCGGTGGTGGTCGACCACCTCATCCCGCCGGTGAGCACCGCCGACGCCTACGGTCCGATCGTCGCCGTCGAGCAGCTGATGGACGAGTACTACCAGGCCCAGGCGCTCGACCCCGACCGCCTCCCCCTCATCCAGGAGCGGATCTGGGAGGAGGTGCGCCGCGCCCACCTCGACGCCGACCTCGCCCAGGCCGCCGCCCCCGACGACTTCGACGCCTTCCTGCTGCGCATGGACGGCTACCTCTGCGAGATCAAGGACGCGCAGATCCGCAACGGCCTGCACGTGCTCGGCGCGCCCCCGGATGGCGAGGCGCTGCTCGACATGCTGCTCGCCTGCTCGAGCGTGACCGACGGCGGCGTGCCCGGGCTGGAGGACTCGCTCGCCGCCGCCTGCGGCCTCGACCTCGACGCCCTGCTCGCCGACCGCGGTGCGGCGGTGAGCACACCCGTCACTCCCGCGTTGCTGCCGTACGTGACAGGAACAGCGCGGGTTGCGGGCGACGTGGTGGAGGCGGTGCGCGGGCTCGCGCGAGCCCTGATCGCCGAGCTCGCCACCGCCGACTTCGACGCCGCGGTGATCCCCGCCCTGCTCGCCGCCACGGTGCCGTCCGGCGGCGCCCAGGCGGCGCTGGAGCAGCTCGCGACGGTGCTGTGGCCGGCGCTGCGGCGCACCACCGACGAGATCGACAACCTGCTCCACGGGCTGCGCGGCGGCTACGTGCCGGCGGGGCCGAGCGGCGCCCCCACCCGGGGAATGACCCACGTGCTCCCCACCGGCCGCAACTTCTACTCGGTCGACCCCAAGTCGCTGCCCACCGAGACCTCGTGGCGGGTGGGCAGCCGGCTCGCCGAGGCGGTGGTCGAGCGGCACCTCGCCGAGACCGGCGCGGCGCCGCGCAGCGTGGGCATCGTGGTCTGGGGCACCTCGGCGATGCGCACCGGCGGCGACGACATCGCCCAGGCCCTCAGGCTGCTCGGGGTGCGGCCGCGCTGGACCCGCGAGAACCGCCGGGTCTGCGGGCTGGAGCCGATCTCCCCCGACGAGCTGGGACGGCCGCGGGTCGACGTGGTGCTGCGGGTGAGCGGGTTCTTCCGCGACGCCTTCCCCAACCTCGTCCACCTCTTCGACGAGGCGGTGGAGATGGTCAGCGCGCTCGACGAGGACGGCTCCGTCAACCCGATCGCCGCCCGGGTCCGCGACCAGACCGGGCGGCTCGTCGCCGCCGGCCTCGACCCCGCCACCGCCGCCGAGCGCGCCCGCTACCGCATCTTCGGCAGCCGTCCCGGCGCCTACGGGGCGGGGGTGCTGCCCCTGCTCGACTCCGGGAACTGGCAGAGCGACGCCGACATCGCCGCGGTGTACACCGCCTGGGGCGCCCACGCCTACACCCGCGGACGCTACGGGGTCTCCGCCGAGGAGCAGTTCCGCAGCTGCTTCAGCAGCATCGCGGTGGCGATCAAGAACCAGGACAACCGCGAGCACGACATCTTCGACAGCGACGACTACCTCCAGTACCACGGCGGCATGATCGCCTGCGTGCGCGCGCTCACCGGCACCGCGCCGCGCGCCTACTTCGGCGACAGCGCCGACCCCGCCCGCGCCCGGGTGCGCGACCTCGCCGAGGAGGCGCGGAGGGTGTTCCGCGCCCGGGTGGTCAACCCGAAGTGGCTGGCGGCGATGCGCCGGCACGGCTACAAGGGCGCCTTCGAGATGGCTGCCACCGTCGACTACCTCTACGGCTACGACGCCACCGCAGGCATCGTCGAGGGCTGGATGTACGCGCAGGTCGCCGACGAGTACGTGCTCGGCGAGGTCTCGCAGGAGTTCGTGCGCCGGAGCAACCCCTGGGCGCTGAAGGCGATGGCCGAGAAGCTCCTGGAGGCGGCGGCGCGCGGGCTCTGGGACGACGCCGACGACGAGCGCCTGCGCCGGCTGCGGGCGGTGGCCACCGAGGTCGACGCCCAGCTCGAGGCGGGGATGACCCCGGCCGCGGCGGTGCCGACGTGAGCCCGCCGGCGCCGGTGGTGCTGGTCGCCCACGGCACCCGCGACGAGGCCGGTCGCGACGAGCTGCGGGCGCTCACCCGGGCGGTGGCCGCGAGCGCCGGCGCACCGGTCCGCTGCGGGGTCATCGAGTACCCGGCGGCGGAGCTCGAGCCGGTCTTCGCCAGCCTCGCCGCCGCCGCCGCGGACGCGCTCCGGCTCGGCGGCGCAGAGGTGCGGCTGGTGCCGCTCCTGCTCTTCCCCGCCGGCCATGCCGGCGAGGACATGGCGGTGGTGATCCGGGGCGCCCGGCTGCTCCACCCCCGGGTGCGCTGGCGCTGCGCCCCGCTGCTCCGCCCCGCGCCGGCGCTGCTCGCCGCCCTCGGCGAGCGGGTGCGCGCCGCCGACACCGAGCTCGGCGGCCGCGCCGAGGCGGTGCTGGTGGTGGGACGCGGCACCGGCTCGGCGCACGCCAACCGCCGGCTCGACCGGCTGGTGGCCGCCCGCCTCCACGCCGCCGACGGCCGCCCGGTGGCGCACGCCTTCGCCTCGCTCGCCCCGCCCGGCGTCGCCGCCGCCCTCGAGGCGCTGCACCGGGGGGGCGTGACCAGCGCGGTGGTGGCGCCGTACCTGCTCAACCAGGGGCTGATCGCCCGGCGCATCCGCCGCGAGGCCGTCGCCACCGCGGCGCGGCTGGGCATGCGGGTGGCCGTGGCGGAGCACCTCGGCCTCCACCCCGCGGTGGTCGCCTACCTGCGCGCCCGGGCCCGGGGCGGGCGGGCGGCGGGCACGGCCGCGGCGGTGACCGCGACCCCGCTGCGCCCGGGGGGAGCCCGTCTGCCCCGGCCGATCGTGGTCGCGGGATGCGCCAGCGGCACCGGCAAGAGCACCCTGGCCCTGGGGCTGATGGCGGCGTTCCGCGCCCGCGGGCTGCGCGTCCAGCCGTTCAAGGTCGGCCCCGACTACATCGACCCGCTCCACCACAACGCCGTCGCCGGGCGGGTCTCGCGCAACCTCGACTCGGTGCTCTGCGACCCCCGCAGCCTCCCCGCCCTCGCCGCCCGGGCCGCCGCGGGGGCGGACGTGGCCGTGGTCGAGGGGGTGCTCGGCCTCTTCGACGGCCGTCTCGACGGCGGCGACGCCGGCAGCACCGCCGAGGTGGCCCGGCTCGTCGACGGGGTGGTGGTGCTGGTGGTCGACGCCGCCCGGGCGGCCCGCTCGGTGGGCGCGGTGGCGCTCGGGTTCGCCCGCTTCGACCCCCGGGTGCGCATCGAGGCGGTGGTGCTGAACCGGGTGGGCTCGGAGCGCCACGCCCGGACCGCGACCGAGGCGGTCGAGTCCGCCACCGGCATCCCCGTGCTCGGCTGCATCCCCCGCGACGACGAGCTGACCCTGCCGGAGCGCTATCTCGGGCTGGTGCCCCCCCAGGAGCGCCCCCACCCGCCCCGCTGGGCGGAGCGGCTCGGCGCCACCGTCGAGCACGCGCTCGACCTCGACACCCTGCTCCGGCTCGCCGGCGCCGGCCGCGGCCCGGTCGGCGATCCCGACCACGACCCCTTCGCGCCGCCGGTGGCGCCGGCCCGCGCCCGGGTGGCGGTGGCCCGTGACGGCGCCTTCACCTTCCACTACGCCGACGCCCTCGAGCTGCTCGCCGCCCGGGGCGCCGAGCTGGTGCCCTTCTCGCCCCTCGGCGACACCGCCCTCCCCGAGTGCGACGCCCTCTGGCTGCCGGGTGGCTTCCCGGAGCGGTTCGCCACCACCCTCGCCGCCAACGTGCCGATGCGCGCGTCGGTGGCGGCGGCGCTGCGCGCCGGGCTGCCCGCGGTCGCGGAGTGTGGCGGCGCCATGTACCTCGGCACCGCGATCACCACCGAGGACGGCGAGCGCCATCCGATGTGCGGGGTGCTCCCCTACGGCACCCGGATGGGGGCTGGGCGCGCGCTCGGCTACCGCACCGCCACCGCGCTGCGGCCGTCGCCCCTCTTCCGCGACGGCGACACCGTCACCGGACACGAGTTCCACTGGTCGGCCGCGGACCCGGGGGTGGAGCCGGCGAGCGCCGCCTGGTCGGTGGCCGGCGGCGGCGGAGCCGAGGGCCATGCCACCCCGACGCTGCTCGCCTCGTACATCCACCTCCACCTGTGCGGCGTCCCCGCCGCCGCCGCCCGGCTGGTGGCCGCGGGGGAGCGGCACCGCCGCGGCGCGGGGCTGGCCGGGGCGCGGGCTCGGTGACCGTCCCCGGCGAGGGCCGGGCGCTGGCCGCGCTGGGGCTGCCCGCGGCCGAGATCGAGGCGCTGAGCATGGCCCGGCTGCGCGCCGCCGCCACGGTGGCGCTGCCGCCCCCTCCCGCCGAGCAGGTGGCGCTGCGGATGGCCTACGCCGCCGGCGACCCCGGGCTGCTCGCCGAGCTGGTGGTGCCGGTGGCGGCGGTCGAGGCGGCGACGGCGGCGCTGGGCTGCCGGGCGGCGGTGATCTGCGACGTCGCCATGGTCGCCGCCGGCGCCCGAGCGTGGCTGGCGCGGCTGGGGATCGAGCCGCTGGTCGCGGTCGAGGCCGCCGGCCGCCCCCTCCCCGACCTGGTCGGAGCGGCGACCCGGGCGGCGGCGGCGGGGAGCAGCCGCAGCGCCCGCGGCCTGCTCGCCCTCGCCGCCGAGATCGGCGGCGCGGTGGTGGTGATCGGCAACGCCCCCACCGCCCTGCTGGCGCTGCTCGACGCCCTCGCCGACGGCGCCCCGCCGCCGGCCGCGGTGGTGGCGAGCTGCTGCGGGCTGGTCGCCGCCGCCGAGGCCAAGGAGCTGCTCCTCGCCGGGGCGCCGGCGCCGTCGATCGTGGTGCGGGGCACCCGTGGGGGCTCGGCGACCGCCGCCGCCGCCCTCAACGCCCTCTGCGCGCTGGCCGCCGCCCGGTCCGGGGCGGGACACTCCGCGCCATGACCGGTCTGCGCGAGACCGGCGGCCCGGGGAGCGCGGCCGCCGACGAGGAGGGCTACTCGCCCGCGCCCCGCCGCCGCCGCGGGCTGCGCAGCGGCTTCACCACCGGGGCCTGCGCCGCCGCCGCCACCCGGGCCGCCTGCCTCCACCTGGTCGGCGGCGCGCCTGCGGCGGAGGTGGGGATCGCCCTGCCCGCCGGCTTCGAGCAGAGCTTCGCGGTCGAGGACCCCCGCGCCGGCGAGGGCTGGGCCTCGGCGGTGGTGGTGAAGGACGCCGGCGACGACCCCGACGTCACCCACGGCGCCCGGGTCACCGCCACCGTGGCCTGGACGGCCGAGCCCGGGCTGGCGCTGCGCGGCGGCGAGGGGGTGGGCACCGTCACCCTGCCCGGGCTCGGTCTCGAGGTGGGTGGCCCGGCGATCAACGCGGTGCCCCGGCGGATGATCGGCGAGGCCGCGGCGGAGGCGGTGGCCGCGGCCGCCGCCCGGGGGCGCGGGCTCGAGGTGACGATCGCGGTCCCCGGCGGCGAGGTGATGGCGCGGAAGACCATGAACCCGCGCCTCGGGGTGCTCGGCGGCATCTCCATCCTCGGCACCACCGGGGTGGTCCACGCCTGGTCGACCGCCTCCTGGCGGGCCAGCGTGGTCCAGGCGGTGGGGGTGGCGGTGGCCAACGGCGCCGACCACCTGGTGCTCAGCACCGGCGGGCGCAGCGAGCGCTACGCGAAGGGCCGGCTCCCCGGGCTGCCCGACATCGCCTTCGTCGAGATGGGGGAGTTCGCCGGCCACGCCCTCGACCGGGCCTGCGAGCTCGGGGTCCGACGCGTCACCCTGGCGGGGATGGTCGGAAAGCTCGCCAAGCTCGCCCAGGGGCAGTTCCAGCTCCATGTCGCCGGCGGCGGCGTCGACCCGGTGCTGCTCGCCGACCTGGCGGTGCGCGCCGGCGCCGGCGAGCCCCTGGCGGCTCGGGTGCGCGGCGCCAACACCGCCCGCCACGCCCAGGAGATGGTGCTGGAGGCGGGGGTGCGCGGCTTCTTCGACGAGCTCTGCGCCACCGCGGCGCGGCGCTGCCACGAGCGCACCGGCGGGGCGGTGGCGGTGGAGGCCTGGTGCTTCGACCCCGACAGCGGGGAGCTGCTCGGCTCCGGCGAGGCCGGGCTCGAGCAGCCAGGGGGAGGGCTGCCATCCGAGTCCCCCCACCGGGCGGGTGAGCGCCCAGAGAAAGGGACGATGTCATGAGCACCCAGCCGGTGGTGGTGGTCGGGGTGCCGGTCGCCGGCATCGTCGCCCTCGACGAGCGCGGCCGTGAGCTGGTGGCCGCCGCCACCCTGCTCTGCGGCGGGCGCCGGCACCTCGACGAGGTCCCCGCCCACGGCGAGGAGCGGGTCGAGATCGGCGACGTCGGCGCCTGCGTCGGCCGGCTGCGGCAGCGCCGGCCGGAGGAGCTGGCGGTGGTGCTCGCCACCGGCGACCCGCTGCTCTTCGGCATCGGCGCCACCCTGGTGCGCGAGCTCGGCGCGGCCGAGGTGACGATCATCCCCGCGGTGTCGGCGGTGCAGGAGGTGTTCGCCCGCGCCCGGCTGCCCTGGCACGGCTGCCGCCTGCTCAGCGCCCACGGGCGCGACCCCGCGACCGCCCTCGCCGGCGCCCTCGCCGGCGGCCCCGCCGCGATCCACTGCGACGGCGTCAACTCCCCCCAGCGGCTCGCCGCCACCCTGCTCGAGGCGGGGATGGAGGACTGCCGGGCGGTGGTCGGCGAACGCCTCGGCGGGCCGGTGGAGCGGGTGGTCGACACCACCCTGTCGGCGGTGGCCGCGGGCAGCTGGGACGGCAACAGCGTGCTCCTGCTCGACCGAGCCGGGCCCGCCACGGCGGCGGCGCCCGCCGTCGAGTTCGGCCGCCCCGAGGGCCGCTTCGCCCACAGCGGCGGGATGATCACCCGCGCGGAGGTGCGGGCGGTGGTGCTCGCCCGGCTCCGGCCGGCGGGCGCGGCGGTGATCTGGGACGTCGGCGCCGGCTCCGGGTCGATCGGGATCGAGGCGGCCGGCCTCGCCCCCGGGGCCCGGGTCTGGGCCGTCGAGCGCGACCCCGACCAGCTGGTCCACCTCCGCGCCAACGCCGCCGACCTCGCCCCCGGCCGGGTCGAGGTGGTCGAGGGTGCCGCCCCCGAGGCGCTGAGCGGCCTTCCCGTGCCCGACCGGGTGGTGGTGGGCGGCCACGGCGGCCGCCTCGGCGAGATCCTCGGCACCGTCCGCGCCCGGATCCGCCCCGGCGGCCGGGTGGTGGGCTCCTTCGCGACCCTCGACGCCGTGCTGGTCGCGCGCGCCGCCCTCGGCGACTGGTCGCCCGAGGTCAGCCAGCTGTCGGTGGCCCGCGGCGTCGCCGCCGGCCGGGGGCTGCGGCTGCGCGCCGAGGACCCCGTCTTCGTGGTGAGCGCGACCCGCCCCTCCCACCCCGCGGATGCCGCACCCGGCCACCGCGAAGCCGCGGAAACCGTGGGGTGAGCTCGCTCGACAGCCTCGCCGCCGGCCTGCTCGGCGACCACCCCCGTCCCGGCACCCTCTACGGGATCGGCGCCGGGCCCGGCGACCCCGGGCTGCTCACCCTGCGGGCGGCGGCGCTGCTCCAGCGCCTCGACGTGGTGGCCGTGCCCCGCAGCAGCCGGGGCCGGGGGGTGGCCGCCCGGGCGCTCGACGGCCACCCGGGGCCCGGCCGCCTGCTCGAGCTGATCAGTGACATGCCGGCGGACCCGGAGGCGGTGGAGCGCGGCTGGCGGGCGCGGGTGGCGCCGCTGGTCGCCGCCCTCGACGAGGGCCGGAGCGTGGGGATGGTGACCGACGGCGACCCCTCCCTCTACAGCACCTTCGCCCACGCCGCCGCGGCGGTGCTGGAGGCGCGCCCCGCCACCGCGCTCGCGGTGGTCCCGGGGGTGCCGGCGATGTGCGCCGCCGCCGCGGTCGAGGGGCGGCCCCTGGCGGTGGGCGGCGAGCGCATCGCCGTGCTCCCCGCCTCGCGGCTCCGCGAGGGCGAGCTCGAGGCGGCGCTGGCGGCGTCCGACACCGTGGTGCTGCTCAAGGCGGGGGCCGCCATCGGCCGGCTGCGGACGCTGCTCGAGGGTCCCGCCCGGGGCTGGTCGGTGCGGTACGCGCGCCGGGTGGGGCTGGAGGGCGAGACCCACGCCGACAGCCTCGACGGCGCCGGCGCCGACTACATGGCGCTGGTGATCCTCCGCCGGCCCGTCGCCGGGCGGGCCGGATGAGCCGCGCGCTCCGAGGCGGGACCGTCTACGTGGTCGGCGCCGGTCCCGGCGACCCCGACCTGCTCACCCTGCGCGCCCGTCGCGTCCTCGAGGCGGCGGGCACCGTGGTCTACGCCGACTCGCTCGTCGACCCGCGGCTGCTGGAGGCGGTGCGCCCCGAGGCGGTGGTGCGGGGCACCAGCGGGATGACCCTCGAGCCGATCGTCGAGCTGCTGGTGGCGGCGGCGCGGCGGGGCGAGGTGGTGGCCCGGGTGCACAGCGGCGACCCCGGCATCTACGGCGCCATCGCCGAGCAGCTGGCCCGCCTCGACCAGGCCGGGGTGCCCTGGGAGGTGATCCCCGGGGTGCCCTCGCCGATGGCGGCAGCGGCGGCCCTCGGCTGCGAGCTCACCGTGCCCGGGGTCGCCCAGGCGGTGGTGATCTGCCGGGTCGGCGGCCGCACCCCGATGCCCCCCGGCCAGGACCTCCGCGCCCTCGCCCGGCCCGGGGTCTCGCTCTGCATCCTGCTCAGCGCCGCCTACGCCGCCGAGGTGACGTCGGCGCTGCGGCAGGGCGGGGTGGAGGACTCGACTCCCGCGGTGATCGCGGAGCGGGTCTCCTGGCCGGACGAGCGGGTGAGCTGGGGTACGGTGGGCGACCTCGCCGCCCGGCTGCGCGAGCTCGGCATCCGCCGCCAGGCGCTGGTGCTGGTGGGGCCGGCCTTCCGGCCCGCCTCGGCGCGGCTGCGCTCCTCCCTCTACAGCCCCGACCACGCCCACGTCTTCCGCCCCTCGGGCTCGCCCGGGAACGGCGCCGGGGGCGGCGGCGAGGTCGCCGTGTACGCGCTCACCGCGGCCGGCGCCGCGGTCGGGGCACGGGTGGCGGCAGCGGTCGGCGGCGCCCGCCTCCACCTGCCGGCGCGGCTGGCCGGGGCGGTGCCCGGGGCCCGGGCGGAGAGCGGAGGCGCCCGCGGCGTCGTCGCCCGGCTGGTGGCCACCCACGCGGCGGTGGTGCTGGTGATGGCCACCGGGGCGGCGGTCCGGCTGATCGCGCCCCACCTCGCCGACAAGGTGCGCGACCCCGCGGTGGTGGCGGTCGACGACCTCGGCCGCTGGGCGGTGCCGCTGGCGGGCGCCCACGCCCGGGGTGGCAACCGGCTCGCCCGGCAGGTGGCCGCCGCCCTCGGGGCCGAGGCGGTGGTGACGACCGCGAGCGACGGCCGGCCCTGGCCCGCGCCCGACGCGGTCGCCGCCGCCCGGGGCTGGCGCGCCGAGGACCGGCGCGGGCTCGCCGCGGTGACCGCGGCCCTGCTCGACGGCGACCCGGTCGGCCTCGTCCAGGAGTGCGGCGAGCCCTGGGAGGCGGCCGGCGACTGGCCCGCCGCGCTGCGCCGCCATCCCGACCTCGACGCCCTCCGCGCCGCCGCACCCCGGGCCGCGATCGTGATCAGCGACCGTCCCGTCGAGGCCGGGCCGGGGTGGCTGGTGCTGCGCCCGCCCACCGCCGTGCTCGGGGTCGGCTGCGAGGCCGGGGTCGGCGACGACGAGCTCGCCGGGGCGGTCGACGCCGCCCTCGCCGAGGCCGGGCTCAGCCCGCTGGCGGTCGCCGGCGTCGGCACCCTCGACCGCAAGTGCGACGAGCCCGCGCTCCGCCGGCTCTGCGCCGAGCGCGGCTGGCCGCTGCGCGGTCACCCCGCCGAGGTGCTGGCCGCGGTGGCGGTGCCCACCCCCTCGGCGGTGGTCGCCCTGGCGGTGGGCACCCCGTCGGTGAGCGAGGCGGCGGCGCTGCTCGGCGCCCCCGGCGGGGCCCTCCGACTCGCCAAGCGGGTGCGCGGCCGGGTCACCGTCGCCATCGCGGCACTCGTGCCCGGCTAGACTCCGCGCCGATGTCCCAGGCGCCGCCGACCGAGAGCCGCTCGATGGAGAAGGCGGCTCGCTGCGGCGAGCCGTCCTACGTCTGGCGGGCCGGCCAGGAGCGCCGGCTGGCGATGATCCGCGACGCGGTGCCGGAGCTGGCGAGCGCCCGGGTGCTCGAGATCGGCTGCGGCGTGGGCCGCTACGTCGAGCGGCTGAGCCCCCTCGCCCGGGTCGTGGTCGGGCTCGAGTACGACCGCGAGCGGGCCGTCGAGGCGGCGGCCAGGCTCGACCCGCCGCTGGTGGTCAACGGCGCCAACGAGCACCTGCCCTTCCCCGACGCCAGCTTCGACGTGGTGCTCACCAACGAGGTCATCGAGCACGTGGCCGACGACCGGGTCTCGGCGGCGGAGATGGTGCGGGTGCTGAGCCGCGGCGGCCGGGTAGTGCTCTTCTGCCCCAACCGCTGGTACCCGGTCGAGCAGCACGGCGTCTACTGGCGGGGGACCTACCGCTTCGGCAACAAGCCCCTGGTCAACTACCTGCCCGACCCGCTCCGCAACCGCCTCGCCCCCCACGTGCGCGCGTACACCCGCCGGGGGCTGCTCCGGCTCTTCGCCGGGCAGCCGGTGCAGGTGGTCCACCACGGGCGCATCTTCGGCGGGTACGACAACATCGTCGCCCGGCTCGGCGGCGCCGGGAGGGTGCTGCGCCGCGCCCTCCAGGGAGCCGAGGGCACCCCCGTCGACGTCCTCGGCCTCTCCCACTTCCTCGTCCTCGAGCGCTACTGAACACCGTTTCTTTACAGGGTGGGGAGCGGTGTGCAGGATAGGGGGACGGCCCGAGCCCTCTCTCCTGTCGTGCGTCGGCGACGCAATTGACCGGATTGAGGTCTCTGCCGCAGGCACCCGTGGGGCGGGAGTAGGGAGTAACGATCTGTCATGGCCACCACCATCCCGTTGGAACGTGAGCGGGCGGCGAGCGCGGCGCCGTCCAGGGAGCGCCGGGACCTCACCACCCGGGCCCTGCGGGACGCCGTCGCGGCGTGGTTCCGCATCCACCCGGCCAGGCTCGCCGCGCTCGACGCCCACACCGTCGAGCGGATGGCCCTCCGCCTCGAGGGACGGCGGCAGCACCGCTCGCTGGACGGCCTCGACGGGGTCTGCCCGGTGCCCGAGGGCAGGCATCCCTGGGCCGGCTGACTCCCGGGCCGCGGGGGTACGCTGAGCCCGATGCTCAGCCTGGCTGATCCCGCCGTCAGCGGCGGCGGGATCGAGGCGCTTCCGCTGCCGGTGCGTGCCGGGCTCCTCGCCGCCCTCACCGTCCTCGCCCTCGGCACCCTCGCGCTCGGGGCCCGCGAGCAGTGGCGGGAGGGCGACATCCCCGGGCCCGCGCCGGCGGACGCGAACCACTGGTGGCGCACCGCCCGGGTGCTGCTGCCGCTGGAGGCGGCGGTCGGCCTGGTGGCGCTGGTCTCGGCGGCCGTCCTCGGCGGGGTCGCCACCCCGCCCGGCCCTCCCTCGGTCGCCGCGGCGCCGGCCGGGCCGCCCCTGCTGGTCAGCGCCGCCGGCGGGCACCAGGTGCCGATCGCGATCGCCCCCGGCCTCCCCGGCCCCAACCGGGTGGTGGTGGGGGTGCAGGACGTCGACGCGGACGGGGTCGTCCGGCCCGCGGCCGGGGTCACCGGGGTGACCCTGAGCCTCGACTGCGGAGGATGCGGCACGGCGCCGGCGTCGCTGCGTCTCGAGCCCGCCGGCGGCCCCTGGCACGCCGCCACCGTCACCCTGGCCGCGGGGTCCTGGACGCTGACGGCGGTGGTGGACTCGCCGGGCCCGGTCGCCGCCCGGCCGGTGACCACCGGCATCGAGCCGCCCCGCCCCGGCGAGCTCCTCGTCGGGGTCGTCGCCGATCTCTCCGGCCCCGACGGCGGTGCCTGCCAGAACCGCGCCCTCGGCGTCGAGCTGGCCCTGGCGAGCGCCGGCGGCGCGGTCCCGCCGCGGCTGGTGCTCGACGACATCGCCCCCGCCGGCGCCGGGGCGGCCGCCGAGCGGCTCGCGGCCCGGGGCGTCCACGTCCTCGCCACCCCCTGCGGCGGGGCCGGCACCCTGGGCGCCGTCGCCGCCGTCGCGACCCGCCTGCACCTGCCGCTGGTGGGAGCGCTCCGCTCCGAGGGCCCCTCGGCCTACCTCTGGCGCACCGGCGTCGACCAGGAGGCGGAGGGTGCCGCCCTGGCCGGCCGGGTCCGCGACCGGGGGGCGGGCGGGGCGCTGGTCCTGGTCGGCCCGCGGCCCGAGCAGGCGGTCGAGGCGGCCGCGGTGGAGCGGGGCCTCGGCGCCGCCGGGCTCGCCCATCGCAGCCTCGCGCTCGCCGGCGCCGACCCCGCCGGGCTCGCCGCCGAGCTGCGCGCGCGCCACCCCGACGCGCTCGTGATCGTCGCCTCGCCACGCCGTGCCCTCCCCGTGGTCGAGGCGGTGAGCCGCGGCGGCTGGCTGCCCTCGCGGGGAGTGGTCGCGTCCTCCGACCTGCTCTCGGCCGCCTTCGTCGCGGAGGCGGCGCCGCTCCTGCGCGGCACCGCCCTGTCGATCGCCGGTGAGCTCGACCCCGCCGACCCGGCGTCCCGTGCGTATCTCGAGGCGCTCCACCGGCGGCTCCCGCTGCGCACCCCCGGCATCGAGGGCACCCGCGGCTGGTACAGCGGGCTGCTGGTCGACCGCGCCGCCTCCGTGGCCGCGGCCGACCCCTCGCCGGCGGGGCTCGAGCACGCCCTGCAGACCGCCTTCACCGGCTACGACCTCGGGCTGTTCCGGCTCGGCTGGGACGCCGGCGGCGGTGGCCCCGAGCAGCTCGCCTTCTTCCGGCCCGGCGGCGGCGCGCGGCTGCTCCGCGACGGCCCCCCGGTGGCGCTGCGATGAGCCCCGGCCGGCGGCGGCTGGCGGCCATCCTCGGCACCGGCCCGGTGCCCCCGGACGCCGGCCGGGGAGGGGGTGAGGGGGTGCGCACCCGCGACCACCTCGCCAACTCTCGCACCTTCCTCGCCTGGATGCGGCTGGCGCTGACCCTGGTCGCCGCCGGGCTGTCCATCGACAAGCTGGACGTGCTGCTCTCCCTCACCCACGGGCACTCCGACGCCGGCGCCGGCGACAACCGCGGCGCGGCGCTGGCGCTGGTGGTCGCCGGCGGGGTCCTCGCCAACCTCGCCTTCGCCCGCTTCCTGCTCCAGCGGCGGGTCATCGAGGGGCCGGCGCTGCGCTCCCGGGTGCTCCTGGATGCGACCCTGATCGGGATCGCCGGGGTGACCGGCGTGCTGATGACGCTGCTCGTGCTCCGCACCCGCTGACCGGCCCCGGCAGGGGCCACAATCCGCCGGGTATGGCCGACCAGGAGCCGCTCCGATCCGACGAGACCCGACCGCGCGAGCACCTCGCCAACGAGCGCACCCTGCTCGCCTGGGCGCGGACCGCGGTCACCCTCATCGCCCTCGGCTTCGGGGTCTCGCGGTTCGACGTCTTCCTCCGCGAGCTGCGGATGTCGAACGGCCGCTCCGCCCGGCTCAGCGCCGCCTTCTCCGCGGCGATCGGCCTGGTCTTCGTGCTCGCCGGCCTGCTCACCGCCGCCGCCGGCGTGGTGCGCTTCCTCCAGGGCCGGCGGCAGATCGAGGCGGCCCGCTTCGAGGCGCCGCTGTGGCCGTACCTGCTGCTCACCCTGCTGATGTGCGGCATCGGCCTGGCCCTGGCGGTCTACCTGGTCGCCGACGTCGCTCGTTCCTGACCGAGATCGACGATCTCGGCGGTGGCGCGGCCGGCCGCATCTGGATCTAGAACCAGAGCTCGTCGTAGACCGAGCGGCGGTGGGGCACCTTGCGGCTGCGCTCGAGCAGGCGGCGCCGCCGTGCCTGTCGCCGGCGCCTCCGGAAGAGCGTCTCCTCGATCCGCCGCACCGGATGCAGCCGGGCCAGCGGGACCATCACCGCGCGAGCCGCCGTGAGCGTCGCCGGGCGCAGCCGGTGGCGCAGCAGCCAGAGCACCCCGAGCAGGCCGGCGAGCACCAGCAGCCGGCCGTGGGGGATCCCCAGCGCCGCCGCCAGCGGGGAGCGACCGGGGCTGGCGGCGGTCTGCGCCCCCTGCGGATGGGCCGCGTCCCAGGCGTCGAGCTGATGCCTGCGGGTCAGCACCGCGGGGTCCTGGGCTTCGACCGCGTCGCGCACCGCGGCGGCGATCGCGTCGCGCACCTCGGGACGCTGCAGCAGGTCGGCCTCGCGCGGGTTGCTGAGGTACATCGGCTCGATCGTCACCGCCGGCATCACCGCGTGCACCCAGAGGTTGTCGCGGAGGATGACCCCGTCGTTGGGCACCGCGTAGGGCTTGAGCCGTTTCTCCAGGCTGGCGATCATCCGGTCGGCGAAGGGGTGGCTGTCCTCGTTGGGATAGAGCACCACCGAGCCGGCGGCCGTGGGATCCGTCCAGGAGTTGCCGTGGATGCTGACGAACAGCTGGGCGTGGGCGGCGATCGCCGTCTCCATCCGCGGGCTGATGTCGAGGTACCGGTCGCGGTCGCGGGTCATCACCACCTGCACCCGGTCACGCTCCAGGAGGGCGCGGACGCGGCGGGCGGTGTCGAGGGCGTAGTCCTTCTCCAGCAACCCGTTCTGGGCCACCGAGCCGGGGTCGAAGAGCTGGTCGGGATGGTCGTTGTCGGGGACGCCGCCGTGGCCGGGGTCGAGCGCCACCACGTAGGCCGCGGGCCGGGTCGAGGGCGCCGGGCCGGTGGCGGCGCGGGCGTGCGTCGACGGCGCGAGGGAGGCCGTCATCAGGACGGCGACCGGGGCGCAGGCGAGGACGTGGAGAAAACGTTTGGCCCGGTGGCTCATCGCCACCAGCGAGTATATGCGTCCTCGCTAACCCTTCGATGACACCGCGGTGATGAATCCGAGCCCGGCGCTGCCCATGTAGAGGGTCGCCGAGACCAGCAGGGCGTTGAAGAGCAGCCGCAGCCGGCCCTGGGAGAGGAGGGTCACCGCCCGGGCGCCGAGCTGCGAGCCGACCACGCCCCCGCAGATCAGCGGGAGGCCCAGCCGCAGGATCGTTCCGACGTGGATGTCGCCGGCGATCACGTGACCGATGGCGCCGGAGACGCCGTTGCCCATGATCGCCACCAGGTCGCTGCCCACCGCCACCTGCATCGGGGCGTGGACGACCCCGACCAGCAGGGGCACCAGGATGAACCCGCCGCCGACTCCGAAGAGCCCGGAGACCAGCCCCACCGAGGCGCCGATCAGCGCCGCGCGGGGAATGCGGACGGTGTAGCGGTAGATCCGCCCGCGGACGCTGCGGACGCGCTCCAACCGGAGCGGCCGCAGCGCCCACGGGGGCGGCTCCGGCGCCGGGGCGGCGGGGAGGCCGGCGGCGGGCGCGGTCTCGTGGGAGGGGGCGTGGACGGTGCTGAAGAAGACCAGCACCGACACCAGCAGCAGTGCCACCATCAGCTCCAGGGCCTGGCTGGGGAGCCGGTGGCTGAGCTGGCTGCCCAGCTGGGCGGCGACGATGCCCGGTCCCATCAGGATGAGCCCGAGGGGCAGGTCGATGGTGCCCTGGCGAAGGTGGCGAAGCACCCCCGACCCCGCCACCACGACCACGTAGGCGAGGCTGAGCGACACCGCGACGTGGATGTTCATGCCGATCGCCACCAGCAGCGGCACGGTCACGAACCCACCCCCCGCTCCGAGCATCCCGGCGAGCCCCCCGGTGATCAGGCCGATGACCACGAGCTCGACGACCAGGACCGTGGACAGGTGCATGTTCCCCCTCTGGGACTCGAGATCCTCGCCCCCCACTGTGGCCGACCGCGGGCGGGCACGCCTATCCCCCGGTCCGGGTGATCTTTTCCCTCCCCCGGACGCGCTACGATCCCGTGACCCTCGCCGTTCGTGTCAAGCCGGTCGAAGTCCGGCGCAGTCGCGCTACCGTGGCCGCCCCCGACCCCGGGGGCGGGAGCCGGAAAACCAGCGGTGCAGGACCAGCTCGCGGCACCTCCGCGCCAGGGGAAGAGTTGGGATGAGCGCCAGCGGCCGTCTCGCCATCGTCGGGCTGGGTCCCGGCGATGCCGGCTACCTGTGCGAGCGCGCCCGCCCGGCGCTCGCCGCCGCCGACGTGGTCATCGCCTACGCCCCGTACTGCGACCGGGTGAGCGCCCTGCTCCCCGGGGTCCCGGTCGAGCCCTGGCCGATCGGCGCCGAGGCCGAGCGCGCCGCCGACGCCGCCCGGCGCGCCCAGGCCGGGGCCTCGGTGGCGGTGGTGAGCAGCGGCGACGCCGGCGTCTACGGGATGGCCGGGCTCTGCCTCGAGGCGCTCTACGAGCTCGGTTGGGACGGGCGCACCGCCCCCGAGCTGGAGATCGTGCCCGGGGTGACCGCCGCCCTCGCCGCCGCCGCCCGGCTGGGGGCGCCGCTGGCGGTCGACTTCGCCTGCATCAGCCTCTCCGACCTGCTCGTCCCCTGGGAGCTGATCGAGCGGCGGCTGAGCGCGGTCGGCGCCGGCGACCTCGCCGTCGCCCTCTACAACCCCCGCAGCCGGGCCCGGCCCCACGCCCTCGGCCGCGCCCTCGACGTGCTCCGCGCCCATCGCGACCCGGCCACCCCGGCCGCCATGGTCCACGACGCCTGCCGTCCCGGCGAGCGGGTGGAGATCGGCGAGCTCGGCAGCCTGGTCGCCGAGGAGGCCTCCATGGACACCCTGGTGCTGATCGGCTGCTCCTCCACCCGCCGGCTGGGCCGGCACCTCGTCACCCTGCGCCCCCGCCGCCGCCGCGAGGCGGAGCGGTCGTGAGCGCCCTCGACGACGCGCTGAGGGACATCACCGCCCCCGACGCCGCCGCCGCGGAGGCCGCCCGCCGCCACCAGGACGACCTCACCAAGCCGCCCGGAAGCCTCGGCCGGCTCGAGGAGCTCGCCGTCCTGCTCGCCGCCGTCCGCGGCCGCGACGCGGTCCGCCTGGGGGAGTGCGCGGTGCTGATCTGCGCCGCCGACCACGGGGTCACCGGGCGCGGGGTCAGCGCCTACCCGGCGGAGGTGACCGCGCAGATGGTGGGCAACTTCCTCTCCGGCGGGGCGGCGATCAACGTCATCGCCCGCGCCGCCGGCGCCCGGGTGCTGGTGCTCGACGCCGGCGTCGCCGCCGACCTCCCCGACCACCCCCGGCTGCTCGCCCGCAAGGTGCGCCGGGGCAGCGGGGACATCGTCGACAGCCCGGCGATGAGCCGGGACGAGGCCCGCGCCGCGCTGGAGGCGGGGGTCGAGGCGGTGTGGGGGCTCGCCGCCGAGGGGGTCGAGGCGCTGGCGGTGGGGGACATGGGCATCGGCAACACCACCGCGGCGAGCGCGGTGGTCGCCGCCATCACCGGCCGGCCCGCCGCCGAGGTGGTGGGCCGGGGCACCGGGGTCGACGACGCCGGGCTGGCACGCAAGCGCGAGGCGGTGGCGGCGGCGGTGCTGCGGGCCGGCGCCGACCCTGCCGACGGCCTCGGGGTGCTCGCCGAGGTGGGCGGGCTGGAGCTCGCCGCGATCGCCGGGGCGGTGATCGGCGCCGCCTCGCGCCGGATGCTCTGCGTCCTCGACGGCCACCCCGCCACCGCCGCCGCCCTCGCCGCCGCCCTGATCGCCCCCGGCGCCCTCGCCTACTGCGTCGCCGGCCACCGCTCCGCCGAGCGCGGCCACGGCGTCGCCCTCGAGCACCTCGGCCTCCGTCCCCTGCTCGACCTCGACCTCCGCCTCGGCGAGGGCAGCGGCGCCACCCTCGCCCTCCATCTCGTCCGGGTGGCGGCGGCGCTGAGCGCGGAGATGGCCACCTTCTCCTCGGCGGGGGTGAGCGGGCCCGCCGTCGCCGGCGCCGAGGCCGGCGCCGAGGCCGCGCCCGCGCCGTGACCGCCGAGCTGCCGGCCGGCCCCGGCATCGTGCCCCGCCGCTCGGCCGCCGGCCGGCTGGGATCGGTCGCCGCCGGCGCCCTGGCCGCGCTCGGCCTGCTCACCGTGGCGCCGCTGCCCCGGCTCGCCCACCGGCCCCCCTCCGCCGCCACCCTGGCCGGCTTCGCCGGGGCCGGGCTGCTGCTCGGCGGGGCGCTGGCGGGGCTGGAGGCCGCGCTCGCCCCCGTGCTCCCCCCGGCGCCGCGCGCCGCGCTGCTCCTCGCCGCCCTCGCCGTGCTCAGCGGCGGCATCCACCTCGACGGCCTCGCCGACTGCGCCGACGGGCTCTTCGGCGGGCACACCCCGGAGGAGCGGCTGGCGATCATGCGGGACAGCCGCACCGGCGGCTTCGGGCTGGCGGCGGTGGTGCTGGTGGTGCTCGTCGAGTACGCCGCCCTCGGTGCCCTCGGCGGCCCCCGGCTGCAGGTCCTGGTGGTGGCGGTGGCCGCCTCGAGGACGGCCACGGCGGTGGCCCTGGCGATCTCGATCCCCGCTCGGAGCGAGGGGCTGGGATACGCCTACGCGGTTCCCCGGCGCGCCGTCGGGGCGGTGGTGGCGGTGGCGGTGACCGCGGCGGCCGCGTTCCTGCTGCTCGGGGGACGCGGCCTGATCGCTGCGGCGACGACCCTGCTGGTCGCCCCCGCGATGGCCGCGCTGGTCCGGCACCGGGTGGGCGGGATGACCGGCGACGCCTACGGCGCGGTCGCCGAGCTGGGCCTGGCGGTGGCGCTGCTGTGCCTGTGCGCGCGGCCCTGATCCGCCCCTGCGGGGTGGGGGTGCTGGGGCTCGCCCTGGCCGTCGACGCGGCCCTCGGCGAGCCTCCGGAGGCGCTCCACCCGGTGGTGTGGATGGGCCGCGGGGTGAGCCTGCTGGTGCCCGAGGACGGGCCCGCGGCGGGCGCCGGCACCCTGCTCCGGGGGGTCGCGGTGGCCGCCGGCGGAGGGGTGCTCGCGGCGGCGGCGGGGGGGCTCGCCGGCGCCGCCAGCGCCCGTGCCGGCGCCCTGCTCGGCGGCGCCCTGGAGGCGGTGGCGCTCTCGTCCCAGCTCGCCCTGGGCGCGCTCGTCGACGCCGCCCGCCGGGTGGCGGCGGCGCTCGAGGCGGGCGACGAGGCCGGCGCCCGGCACCACCTGCCCTGGCTGGTGGGCCGCGACCTCGAGGGTCTGGACATCCCCCTGCTCGCCTCCGCCGCGGTCGAGTCGCTCGCCGAGAACCTCTCCGACGCGGTGGTCGCGCCGCTGCTCTACGCCCGCCTCGGCGGCCTCGCCGCCGCCGCCCTCCACCGCTTCGCCAACACCGCCGACGCCGCCGTCGGCCACCGCGACCGCCACCGCCTCGGCGGTCGCGCCGCCGCCCGGCTCGACGACGTGCTCGGCCTGGTCCCGGCACGGCTCAGCGCCCTGCTCATCGCCGCCGGCGCCCCCGCCGCTCAGGGATCGCCGGCGGCGGCGCTGGGCTGCTGGTGGAGCGACCGCGCCGCCACCGCCAGCCCCAACTCGGGCCACCCGATGGCGGCGATGGCGGGGGCGCTGGGGGTGCGCCTGGAGAAGCGGGGTCACCACCGCCTCAACCCCGGCGGCCGGCCCTGCCGCCCCGCCGACGTGGAGCGAGCGGTGGCCGTGGTCCGCGCCGCCACCCTGGGGGCGGTGGCGGTCTGCGCGCTGCCGCCGCGTCCGGGGCGGCGGCGGTGACCCGCCCCGGGGGGAGACCGCACCCCTGGCTGGACACGGTGGCGGGGGTGCCCCATGGCGGCGCCGCGGCCGCGGGTCTGCTCGACCTCAGCGCCTCGCTCGCCCCGCTGGGGCCGTCGCCGGCGGCGCTCGCGGCCGCCCGCGACGCCGACCCCACCCGCTACCCCAGCCCCGACGCCGGCCCGCTGGTGGTGGCGGCGGCGGAGCTGCTCGGCGTCGACCCCGAGCGGGTGGTGGCCGGGCCGGGAGCCGCGGACCTGCTGCTGCGCGCCGCCCTCGCCCACCTCCGTCCCGGGGACACCGTGCTGGTGGTCGGCCCCTGCTTCGGCGAGTACCGGCGCGCCGCCGCCGCCTGCGGAGCCCGGACGGTGGCCTGGGAGGCCGACCCCGGCGACGGCTTCGCCCTCGACACCGGCGCCGTCGCCGCCGCCGCCCGGCGCGCCGGCGCGGTGCTGGGGATCCTCGCCCGGCCGCAGAACCCCACCGGGGTGCTCAGCCCCGCGACCGCGATCGCCGAGCTGGCGGCGGCCACCCCGGGGGCGACCTGGCTGGTCGACGAGGCCTTCATCGGCCTCTGCGACGACCCGAGCTCGACCGCGGGCGGCGAGGCGGTGACGGTGCGCTCGCTCACCAAGGAGCTGGCCCTGGCCGGGCTCCGGGTGGGGGTCGCCGACGCCCCGCCGGCGGTGGCCCGGGCGCTGCGGGCGCTGGCCCCTCCGTGGTGCGTGTCGGCGCCGGCGATCGCCGCGGCCGTCGCCGGGCTCGCCGACCGGGGCCACCGCGACGCCACCCTGGCGGCGGTCCGCCGCGGCCGCGCCGCGCTCACCGCCGCGCTGCGCGACCGCGGGCTGCACGTGGCCGACGCCGCCGCCAACTACGTCTGCGCCGAGGTCGGCGACGCCGCCGGGTTCTGCGCCGTCCTCGCCGCCTCCGGGGTGGTGGCCCGCGACTGCGCCGACCTCCGGCTGCCCGGCTGGGTGCGGCTGGCGGTGCCTCCGCCCGCCGCGCTCGAGCGGGTGCTCGCCGCCGTCGGCGCGGCGGTGCGGCGGTGAGCCCGGGGGCCCGGACGCTGATGATCCAGGGCACCGCCTCGGGGGTGGGCAAGAGCCTGCTGGTGGCCGCGATCTGCCGGCTGCTCCGCCGCCAGGGCCTCGAGGTGCGCCCCTTCAAGGCCCAGAACATGGCCCTCAACGCCGCGGTCACCGCCGACGGCGGCGAGGTGGGACGCGCCCAGGCGCTCCAGGCCCTGGCCTGCGGGGTCGACGTCACCCGGGCGATGAATCCGATCCTGCTCAAGCCCGAGGGCGACCGCAGCGCCCAGCTGGTGGTCGACGGCGAGGTGGTGGGGCGGATGGACGCCGCCGCCTACCACGCCCTCAAGCCGCGCCTCTGGCCGGTGGTCACGGCGGCCCTCGACCGCCTCCGCGCCGAGTGCGACGTCGTCGTCATCGAGGGCGCGGGCAGCCCGGCCGAGGTCAACCTCCGCGACCGCGACATCGTGAACATGCGGGTCGCCGCCCACGCCGAGGCGCCGGTGCTCCTCGCCGGCGACATCGACCGCGGCGGGGTGTTCGCGGCCCTCCTCGGCACCCTCGCGCTGCTCCGCCCCGCCGAGCGCCGCCGGGTGGCGGGCCTGCTGGTGAACAACTTCCGCGGCGATCCGGATCTCTTCGAGAACGGCGCCGCCTTCCTCGAGCGCCGCTCCCGGCTGCCCCTGCTCGGGGTGATCCCGCACGTCGAGGGGCTGCGCCTGGCCCAGGAGGACTCGCTGGGGCTGGCGGCGATGAACGGGTCCGGCGGCGCCGCGGCGGCGATCGACGTCGCCCTCGTCGGCCTGCCCCGGATCAGCAACTTCGACGACTGCGACCCGCTGCTCCGCGAGCCCGGGGTGGGCGTCCGCCTGGTCGACCGCGGCGACCGGCTCGGCGACCCCGACCTGGTGGTGCTGCCCGGCACCAAGACCAGTCGCGCCGACCTCGAGGTGGCCCGCGCCCGCGGCCTCGACACCGCGCTGCGGGCGGCGCGGCGGCGCGGCACCGCGGTGCTCGGCATCTGCGGGGGGATGCAGCTGCTCGGCCGCGGCGTCGACGACCCCGACGGCGCCGACGCCGCCCCCGGCAGCTCGGCCGGCTTCGGGCTGCTGCCCACGGCGACGCGGATGTCCGCGGACAAGGTGGTGCGCCGGGTCGCCGGCGAGGTGCGACCGCTGCCCGGTCTGCTGGCGGGTGCCGCCGGGCTGCCGGTGCGCGGCTACGAGATCCACACCGGCCGCACCCCGGCGCGGCGGGCGCCGTTGCGGCTCTGGCCGGAGGCCGGCGGCGCCGTCTGGGAGGACGGCTCCACCAGCCCCGACGGCTGGGTGGTGGGCACCCACCTCCACGGCCTCCTCGACGAGCCGGGGCTGCGCCGGGCGCTGCTCAGCGCGGTCGCCCGGCGGCGGGGACGCCGCTGGCGGCCGGGTCCGCCGGGCCCCGGTCCCGAGGCCGAGCTCGACCGCCTCGCCGACGCCGTCGGCGCGGCCCTCGACATGGGCCGCCTCGACGCGATCATCCACGGTGTGATCGGAGGAGGAGTGCCGAGATGAGGCAGCGGACCCGCACCCCGCTGCTGCTCGTGCTCGGTGGCGCCCGCAGCGGCAAGAGCGCCTATGCCGAGGCCCGGGTCGCCGAGGCCTGCGGGGACGAGGTGCTCTACGTCGCCACCCTGCTCACCGACGACGCCGGCGACGGCCGCATCGCCGCCCACCGGAAGCGGCGGCCGGCCGCCTGGACCACCACCTCGGTCGACAACCGCGGGAACATCGTCAACGCCGTGTGCGAACGCGCCCGCCGCAGCGGCCTGCTCCTCGACGGCTTCGAGCTCGCCCTCGCCCTGGCACGGCCGGCGAGCGACGCCGCCGCTCGCACCTTCGCCACCCGCTCCGCGTCGGCCTGCCGCGCCACCACCGCCGACCTCGTCTGCCTGGTCTGCAGCGAGGTGGGGCTGGGCGTCCACCCCGAGACCGAGGCGGGGAACACCTTCCGCGACCGCGCCGGAGCCGCCAACCAGGCGCTCGCCGCGATCGCCGACGAGGTGGTGCTGGTGGTCGCCGGGCTGCCGCTCTGGCTCAGGGGCGGGCCCGGGTGAGCGACCTGGCGTCGGCGGTCGCGCGGGTGCCCGCAACCTGCGGCGAGCTGCTCCAGGGGGTGGACCGCCGGGGGCCGGTGCTGGTGTCGCTCCCGGTCGAGCGGGCCGGCACCGTCGAGGTGGTCCTGGTCGAGGAGCCGGGGCTCCGGGTCGAGCCCGATCGCCCCCGCGCCCGGGCGGCGCTGCGCCTGGCCCTCGACGCCTGCGGGTGGAGGGGTGGGGCGCGGGTGCGGCTCGGTGCCGAGGTGCCCGCCGGCCGGGGCCTGGGCTCGAGCACGGTCGACGTCGCCGGAGTGCTCTGCGCCACCGCCGCCGCCGCCGGGTGCGGGCTCGACCCCGCCCGCCTGATGACCCTCGCCACCGCGGTGGAGCCCAGCGACACCAGCCCGCTCGCCGGCCTGTGGGCGGTCGACCACGTCCACGGCGGCCGGCTCCGGCACCTCGGCCCCGCCCCGACCGCCTGGGTCGCCGTGGTCGACGGCGGCGGGACGGTCGACACCGTCGCTCTCCACGAGCGGGCGGGAGCGGGCCCGCCGCTGCCCCCGGGCACCCTGGAGGCGCTCGCCGCCGCGGTGGCCGCGGGCGACCTCGACGCCGTCGGCGCCCTGGCCACCGCCTCGGCGCGCCGCAACCAGTGGAGGCTGCCCCATCCCGCCCTCGACGCCGCCCTCGCCGTGGCCGCCGGGACCGGCGCCGCCGGCGTCTGCGCCGCCCACAGCGGCACCCTGCTCGGGCTGCTCTGCGGCTCCGCCGAGCAGGCCCGCCGCGCCGCCGCACATCTCCGCGACCGCGGCTGGCCGGCCTCGGTCGACCGCGTCTCCGCACCGGGGGTGACGGTCCAGGATGTGCAACCGACGGTACAGAGTGGTCAGCGGGGGACTCGAACCCTCGACCTCGCGGATGTGAACCGCGCGCTCTAACCAACTGAGCTAGCTGACCCTGCCGCCCCGGCGAGGCGCGATTGTACCGTCGAGTGCGGGGCGGAAGGGCGTTTGCGTACGCTGTGACACCGGCCGGCGGCCCGACCGGCCGGGGGAGGGGTGACCCGCTCACCCCGGGGGAGGATCGCTGCTGTGGACGTCACCGGCTCCGTCGCGCTGATCACCGGGGGGGCCTCCGGGCTCGGCGCCGCCACCGCCCAGCGGCTCGCCGGTGCGGGGGCGACCGTGGTCATCCTCGATCTGCCCGGCAGCGCCGGCGCCGACCTCGCCGCGACCCTGCCCCACGGCGCCCGCTTCGTCCCCGCCGACGTCACCGACGCCGAGGCGGTGGCCGGCGCCGTCGCCACCGCCGCCGGGCTCGGCGAGCTCCGCGTGCTGGTCTGCTGCGCGGGGGTCGGCCCGCCCGCCAAGGTGGTCGGCCGCGACGGCACCCCGATGCCGCTCCAGCACTTCACCCGCATCCTCGAGATCAACCTGGTCGGCACCTTCAACGCGGTCCGGCTGGCGGCGGCGCGGATGGTCGCCAACCCGCCGAACGACGACGGCGAGCGCGGCGTCGTGGTGATGACCTCCTCGATCGCCGCGTACGACGGCCAGATCGGGCAGGTGGCCTACTCGGCGAGCAAGGGGGGCATCGTGGGCATGACCCTGCCCCTGGCCCGCGACCTCTCCCGCGACGGCGTGCGCGTCGTCACCATCGCTCCCGGCACCTTCGACACCCCGCTGCTCGCCGGCGCCCCCCAGAACGTCCGCGACGCCCTCGGCGCCGCGGTGCCCTTCCCCTCCCGGCTGGGGCGGCCCGAGGAGTACGGCGCGCTGGTGGAATGCATCGTCGGCAACGCGATGCTCAACGGCGAGGTCATCCGCCTCGACGGCGCGATGCGGATGCCCCCGCGCTGAGGCTCAGCAGGCGCGGGTCTCGAGGCGCAGAAGCACCCTCCGGCGACGGCCTCAGCAGATGCGCGGGAGCGGGTCTCCGATGAGCATGTCGACGACCCGGGTGCCGCCGAAGCCGGTGCGGATGAACACCATCCCCTCCGGCTCCTCGCGGACCTCGCCGATCCGCGCCGCCTCCGCGCCCTCGGGGAGCGACCGCATCAGCTCGAGCGCGCGCTCGGCGTCGGCCGCGGCGACGATGGCGACCAGCACCCCCTCGTTGGCGATGTAGAGCGGCTCGATGCCGAGGATCTCGGCGACCCCCCGCACCTGGTCGTGGACGGGGAGGTCGTCCTCGTCGATGGCCACCGCGAGCCCCGCCTGCTGGGCGATCTCGTTGAGCACGGTGGCGACGCCGCCACGGGTGGCATCGCGCATGAAGTGGACGTCGACCCCGGCGTCGAGAAGGGTGGAGACCAGCCTCCAGAGCGGCTGGGTGTCGCTGTGCAGCGACTCGGCCTCGAGGTCGACGTCGCCGCGGGCCAGCATCACGGTGCTGCCGTGGTCGCCGATCGCGCCGTTGAGCAGCACCACGTCGCCGGGCCGGATCCGCCCGAACCCGAGGCGCTGGGGCTCGCGGACCAGCCCCACCCCGGTGGTGGTGATGAAGAGCTGGTCGGCCTTGCCCCGGGGCACCACCTTGGTGTCGCCGGTCACGATCGAGACCCCGGCGCGGTCGGCGGCGGCCCGCATCGACTCCACCACCCGGCGCAGCAGGCCGATGTCGAGCCCCTCCTCGAGGATGAACGCCGCCGAGAGGCAGAGCGGCTGAGCGCCGCCCACGGCGAGGTCGTTGACGGTGCCGTTCACCGCCAGCTCGCCGATGTCGCCCCCGGGGAAGAACAGCGGGCTGACCACGAAGGAGTCGGTGCTCATCGCCAGCCGGGCGCCGTCGAGCCCGGGGATGGTCAGCTGGGCGTTGTCACCGAGCTGGTCGAGGAGCGGGTTGCTGAGCACGTCGGCGAACAGCGCGGTCACCAGCGTGTGACTCGACTTGCCGCCGGCGCCGTGGCTCATGGTGATCGTGGACTCGCGCAGCGACGGCTTGCGCTTGCGCATCTCGGCGATCCGGGCCAGGACGCGTTGCTCCGGATCGGCGATGCGCGCCGTCGCCGCGCGGATGGCGGCGCCCGTCCCCGAACGTGGCGCCGCCTCCTCCTCGCCCATCAGCCGCGGTCCCCGTTGGCCGCGGCACCGGCGAGCACACGCTCACGCTCGCGGGAGCGCGAGTAGCGACCGAAGTTGTAGTAGGCCGCGCAGGCGCCCTCGCTCGACACCATGCAGGTGCCGATCGGGGTCTCGGGGGTGCAGGCGGTGCCGAACACCTTGCACTCCCAGGGCTTGAGCACCCCCTTGAGGACCTCGCCGCACTGGCACGCCTTGGGATCGGCCACCCGCACCCCCGGCACGGTGAAGATCTTCTCGGCGTCGAACTCGGCGAACTCGTCGCGAAGCTGCAGGGCGCTCTGGCTGATGAACCCGAGACCGCGCCACTCGAAGTGGGGGCGGATGGAGAAGACCCTGCCGAGCACCTCGAGCGACTTCGCATTGCCGTCGTCGTGGACGACGCGCTTGTACTGGTTCTCGACCTCGCAGCGACCCTCGAGGATCTGGCGCATCACCATGTGCACGCCCTGGAGGATGTCGAGCGGCTCGAAGCCCACCACCACGACCGGCTTGTTGTAGGTCTGGGTGACGAACTCGTAGGGGCGGATGCCGACCACCGAGGAGACGTGCCCGGGGCCGAGGAAGCCGTCGAGCCGAAGGTCCGGCGAATCGAGGATCGCCTTCATCGGCGGGATGATGGTGACGTGGTTGCAGAAGACCGAGAAGTTCTTCACCCCCTCGGCCTTGGCGTGCAGCAGGGTGAGCGCGGTCGACGGCGCGGTGGTCTCGAAGCCGATCGCGTAGAACACGACCTTGCGATCGGGGTTGTCCCTGGCGATCTTCAGCGCGTCGAGCGGCGAATACACCATGCGCACGTCGGCGCCCTCGGCCTTGGCGTCGAGCAGGCTGCCGTTGCCGCCGGGGACGCGCATCAGGTCGCCGAAGCAGGTGAAGATCACCTCGGGGTTGCGGGCCAGGGCGATGCCGTCGTCGAGGCGTCCCATCGGGATCACGCAGACCGGGCAGCCGGGCCCGTGGACCAGCTCGACGTTGCTCGGCAGCAGGTCCTCGATGCCGTACTTGAAGATCGTGTGGGTGTGACCGCCGCACACCTCCATGATCTTCCAGTGCCTGTCACCGGACTCCTCGGCGATCTTCGCGCCCAGCGCGCGCGCCAGGTCGGCGTCGCGGAACTCGTCAGCGAACTTCATGGACGGCGACCTCCGGTGTCACGGTGAGAACAGTTCCGTCCGGTGCCGACAGGTCGAGTGACATCGATTCTCCGATCGCCTGCAGCTCCTCCTGGTAGGCGGAGCCCATCTCGCCGAGGATCCTCAGCTGGTCCTTCGCCTCCTCCTCGCTCACCCTGCTGAGCGCGAAGCCGACGTGCACGAGCACGTAGTCACCCGGCTCGCAGGCATCAGGACCCACCAGCAGGAGTGTGTTGACCCGCCGCTGCACGCCGCCCAGCTCGACCTTTCCGAACATGCGGTCCTCGTCGAGATACTCGACGAGGCGCGCGGGAATGGCTAGGCACATGCCGGTTCCTCCATGTATCGCTGCACCAGCTCCCAGAGAACGTGGTACAGCGTGGTCTGCACCTCCTGGATGCGGTGGACACTGCTGCTTCGCACCACGAAGCAATGGTCGAGCGTGGCGTCGCGAGCCATCCTGCCGCCGTCGTAGCCGGCGATGCCCACGGTGAGCATGCCGCGGCGGTGCGCCTCCTGCGACCCACGCAGAATGTTCTCGGAGTTGCCGCTCGTCGACACCCCCACCACCACGTCGCCGGGCCGGCCCAGGGCGATGACCTGGCGGAGGAAGACGTCGTCGAAGCTGACGTCGTTGGCCACCGCGGTGACCACGGCGACGTCGTTGGTGAGCGAGAGGGCGGGGATCGGGCGGTGCCCGACCGGCGGGAGCAGGAACTCCGCGACCATGTCGGCGGCGGCGGTCGCGCTGCCCCCGTTGCCGCAGCACAGCAGCCTGCCCCCGGCGGCGAACCGCGCCGCCATCGCCGCCGCGCAGACGACGATCTCGTCCTCGGACTCGGCGAGCATGCGCGTGCGCAGCCGGTTGCTCTCCGCCGACTTCTCGCGCGGCGCCACCGCCAGCTCCTCGAGGACCGCGGCGGACGCCGACGGCTGGGGGCTCAGCATCGGGTAGAGCAGCTGCGAGAAGGCGTCGCGGCCGGTGTCGCTCATGTCGTCCGCGCTCCCGCCTTCTCGCCGATCTGCAGGGCCACGCCGCCGTGGACCAGCACGGTGTCGCCGACCTCGACGCCGTCGACGAGCTCGATCGACACCTCCGCCGGCCGGCCGGCCTCCAGGCCGCGCGCGGTGGTGCCGTCCTCGCTCACCCAGTCCACCAGCACCGGGAAGAGGGCGTCGGCGCAGGTGATGCAGATCTCGTCGTGGCAGGGCTCGGTCACGACCGTCCTCCCGCGGTCGGGGCGGTGCCGATGCCCCGGTGGTTGAGGATGATGTGCACCAGCTCCCAGAGGATGTGGTACGTCGCCAGGTGGAGCTCCTGGGCCACCAGCGGGTGGGGCTCCTCGACCTCGAAGACGTGGTCGGCGGCCACGGTGCCGTCGTCGGGGCCGTCGAGCAGGGCGATGGTGAGCATGCCCTTCGCACGGGCCGCGTCGAGCCCGCGGGTCACCGCCGGCGAGGCGGGCAGGTCGGCGAAGGCGAGGGCGATGTCTCCGGCGCCCCCGAGCACCTCCAGCTGGTGGGAGAACACCGAGTCACGGTCGCCGCCGAGCAGGATGCCGGTGACGGTGGCGGAGTCGGTGGTGAGCGAGAGCGCGGGGAGGGCCCGGCAGCCGGGGAGGGCGGGGTGGACGTACTCGACCGAGTTGTGCTGGGCGTCGGTGGCGCGCAGCCCGCTCCCGAAGATCAGCAGGGTGCCGCCGTCGAAGAAGCGGTCGGCCATCGCCGAGGCGCAGGCGGCCACCGCCGGGGCGTGGCTCGCGAAGAAGCTCTCGGAGGCGCGCATGCTGTGGGCGAAGCGCTCGCGCACCATCGCCCGGGCGGCGTCGTGGCCGCCGGGGCGCTCCCCATCGTGGCGCTGCTGGGCGATCATCCCGCCACCACCGCCGCCGCCGGCGCCCGGCGCGACCGCGCCGCCGCCACCAGCGCCTGGCCCAGGCTGATGCCCCCATCGTTGGCCGGAACGAACCGGTTGCTGTAGACCTCGAGCCCGGCGTCGCGGAGGAGGGCGTCGACCCGCTCCAGCAGCAGCGCGTTCTGGAAGACGCCGCCGCTCAGCGCCACCCGGCGCAGGCCGGTCTCGGTGGAGAGCCGGCGGCAGGCGGCGGTCACCGCCGCGGCCAGGGTCTCGTGGAAGCGGGCGGCGAGCAGCTCCACCGGCACACCGGCGAGCCGGTCGGCGACCAGCCGCCGGATCAGCTCGAGGGTGTCGATGCGCAATGGTTCGCCCTGCATCCCCACAGGGTAGCGCCCGGCGTCCCTCGGGTCGATGCCGCTCGCGAGGGACTCGAGGCGCATCGCAGCCTCGGCCTCGAAGCTGGAGTGGTGGGCGACCCCGAGCAGGCTGGCGACGGCGTCGAAGAGCCGCCCCGCGCTGGTGCTCAGCGGCGCCGCGGTGGGGCTGGCGGCGACGCGCACCACCAGCCGCCAGCGCCGCGCGTCCGGGGCGCCCTCGCCGCCGAACCACTCCGGCGGTGTCTCGCCCGCCAGCCCGGCGGCGCAGAGATAGGCGGCGGCCATCCGCCAGCCCTCGCGCGCGCACAGGTCGCCGCCGGGCTGCCGGACTGCAAGCAGGTGCCCGGCGCGCTCGAAGTGAGCCTCGTCACACAGCAGGAACTCGCCGCCCCAGATGCCGCCGTCGGTGCCGTGCCCGACGCCGTCGAAGGCGACCCCCAGCAGCCGTCCGCGGAGCCCGTGCTCGGCCATCACGCTGGCGATGTGGGCGTGGTGGTGCTGCACCCTCACCGGCTCGCCCACGCCCCATTCCGCGGCCCGGCTCTCCGCCAGCGTGGTCGAGGCGTAGTCGGGATGCAGGTCGCACGCGACCACCTGGGGATGCGCCCCGAAGAGCCGCAGGCAGGTGGTCAGCGACTCCTCGTGGTGGCGCAGGGTCAGCGGGTGGTCGAGGTCGCCGATGTGGGGGCCGACGAAGGCGTCGCCGCCGCGGAGCACGCAGAACGTGTTCTTGAGGTGAGCGCCGAGGGCGAGCACCTCGATCTCGCGCTCCTCGAGCGGCGCCGGCAGGGGACAGTGGCCGCGGGCGCGGCGCACCAGCCGCTCCTCGCCGGCGACCACGCGGGCGACCGAGTCGTCGTAGCGGGCGTGGATGTCGCGGTCGTGGAGGAGGAAGAGGTCGGCGATACCGGCGAGCCGGCCCAGCGCCTCGTCGTTGTCCTTCGCGATCGGCTCCTCGCTGAGGTTGCCACTGGTCATCACCAGCGGACGCCCGGTGTCGCCGAGCAGCAGGTGGTGGAGCGGGGTGTAGGGGAGCATCAGCCCCAGCTCGGACACCCCCGGGGCGACCCCGCCGGCGACCGCGCCGGCCCCGGGACGGCGCCGCAGCAGCAGCACCGGCCGCGCCGTGCCCTCCAGGATGGCGGCCTCGGTGTCGCTCACCTCGCAGAGCTCGCGGGCCACCGCGAGGTCGGCGACCATCACCGCGAAGGGCTTGGCGGGACGGTGCTTGCGCTCGCGCAGCCGCGCCACCGCACCCTCGTCGGTGGCGTCGCAGGCGAGCTGGAAGCCGCCCAGGCCCTTGAGCGCGATCACCTCGCCACCGGCCAGCGCCGCCGCGGCGAGGCGCAGCGCATCAGCGTCGACGGCGACCCCGGCGGCGTCCGTCAACCACAGCCGGGGACCGCAGCGGGGGCAGGCGATCGGCTGGGCGTGGAAGCGGCGGTCGGCGGGGTCGTCGTACTCGGCGCGGCACTCGGCGCACATCGGGAAGTGGCGCATCGTGGTGCGCGGCCGGTCGTAGGGCAGGCTCTCGATGATGGTGAAGCGGGGCCCGCACGCGGTGCAGTTGGTGAACGGGTAGCGGTGACGCCGCTGGGCCGGGTCGAGGATCTCGGCGAGGCAGTCGGAGCAGGTCGCGGCGTCCGGGGACACCGGCTGGTACTCGCCCTCGACGGCGCGGCTCTCGACGATGCGGAAGCCGTCCTCGCCGAGCAGGTCGAGGTCGGCGCTCTCGACCGCGGTGATGCGCGCCAGCCGGGGCGGCCGGGTGCGCAGCTCGTCGACGAAGGCGTCGACGGCGGCGGGCGGGCCCTCGACCTCGATGAGCACGGCGCCCGAGGTGTTGCACACCGTCCCGGCGAGCCGGTGGCGGTGGGCGAGCTCCCACACGAAGGGCCGGAACCCGACCCCCTGCACCACTCCGCGGACGCGCAGGCGTCGCCGCACGCACGCCGAAGCGCCGCACACCGGGGACGTGATCCGCGCCGTCACCGCCTGCATCGATCGCCCCTCGGCCCAGGAGGAGGGGGCGGACACGCCACCGGTGGTGACGTG
>DASXNK010000170.1 GCA_036495095.1 Candidatus Dormiibacterota bacterium
GCCACCAGGCGGTCGACGTCGGCGCGGTCGAGCTCGCTGAAGAGGGGCAGGGTGGTCAGGGCGGAGGGCATCGGGACATGTTCTCCCACGGTCGAGGTGGCGTCATCCCCTGTACGTGGGAAAGTCGGCGTCGGACGTCTCCCCGGTGATGTGGTCGGGATCGGGGGCGCCGGGCTGGCCGCCGCCATGCTGGGGGCGGCCCCGCTGCCCGCCGCTCTCCGGCAGCTTCCAGATCGGCGCCTGACCCCCCACGCGAACTGGTGACCGGCGCCGGTCGGGTGCGCCGGGCGACAATATCCCCTCACGTCCGGGCAGGAGGGGAACCGCATGTACTCGGTCAGCAGGACGGTGCCCAGGGCGGCGGCGGGGCTCCGCGTCGAGGTCGCCTCGCTGGCGGTGACCGTCACCGGGGTCTTCCTGCTCACCATCGGCGGAGTCGTCCACTTCGACCGCGCCGAGCTGGTGCGCCGCGCCGTCCCCTATCTCGCCGTCCTCTTCTACCTCAACGCCGCCGGCACCCTCGCCGCGGTCGTGGGCATCGCCCTGCGCATCCGCGGCGCCTGGACGCTCGGCATGCTGGTGGCCGCGCCCTCGGCGGTGCTGTACCTGCTCGCCGGCACCCGCGGCCTCCCCCAGGTGCACCTCCGCACCCTCACCTCGACCGGCGGCATGCTCTGCCTCATCGCCGAGATCCTCTACACGGCGCTCTGGCTGCGCGTCGCCCGTCGCGATCTGGGGTTGTAGCCGCTCAGCCCGCCGGCGCCCCGATTCCCCCAGCGCACGGCGCCCCGTGCTCCAGTGTCTGGGGGCCCTCGCGAAAGTGCTCGATGAAGCCGGCCACCCGGGGGTCGGTGGCGCTCTGCAGGGCGAGCTGGTTGCCCCACGCGGTGGCGATCACCGGGGCGGGCTGGCCCGGATACGGGCTGAGGATGACGTAGCGGTCGCCGCCGCCGTACCGGGACTGCACGGTGTGGCGGAGGACCGACACCTGGTCGGCGGGAAGCGAGGGGAGGTAGGTGATCCACACCGCCCCGTGCTCCAGGGAGTGGACCGCGTTCTCGTCGCGGACCGGCTGGGTGTAGACGCCGCAGTTCAGCCACCGGGGGTCGTGCGCACCTCCGGCGGGCGGGGTGCGGTCGTACCGGACGGTGCCCTGGACGTGGCTCCGCACGGTCTCCGGGAAGGTCACCGTGCCCGCCGGGCGGGGGGCGTCGGGATTTGCGGAGTCGCGACCGCCGGTGACCACCGCGTAGACGGCGACCAGCGCGCCGACGGCGAGGGTCACCCAGAGGCCACGGGTGCGCAGCGACGGCCGGGTCGCGGGGCCGTCCTCGGTGGTGGTGGGCGCCATGTGGGCGCGAGCGTAGCGCGGTGCACGGCGATGACGGCGTGGGCGAGTAGGCTAGCCGCTGCATTCCCATGACCAGCAAGCCCGCGGTCCCCCGGCGGCTGACGATGCCGCGACGCGCCCTGCTCGCCGCCGCCGTCCTGGTGGTGCTCGCCGCCGGCACCGGCGCCGGCGTCGCCGCGCTCCACCGCGCGCCCACCGGCCGGATCGAGCTGATCGCCACCCGTGCCGACGGCGGACCCGCCGCCCTCGCGGGGATCGAGCTCTCGGGCCCGGACGGCTCGGCCCGGCTCGACACCCCCGCGCGCGCGGTCGCCCCCGCGCCCCAGCCCACCGACCTCGGCGGCTTCGACGTGCCCGCCGGCCTCTACCGCCAGGTGACCGCGCGCCTCGACGGCCGCACCCTCTCGGCACCGCTGACGATGCGGGTCACCGGCGACCGGCTCACCCCGGTGCTGGTCGCGCTGGGTCGCGGCGGGCTCACCGCCTACGCCGGCAACGACGGGGTGAACCTCGGCCTGCTGGTCAGCGGCGGCCAGGTGCGGCCGGTGCCGCCGACCACGTTCACCGACCAGGCGGGACGCCCAGTCACCCTCGGCGGCCTGCCCACCGTGGTGGCGGCCTTCGCGACCCACTGCCACGAGACCTGCCCGCTCTTCACCGCGGTGCTCGGCGACCTGCAGCGCACCCTGAGGGCCCGGGGCTGGGAGGGCCGGGTGCGGATCACCGAGGTGACCATGGATCCGGGCCGCGACACCCCCGCCACCCTTGCCGAGTACGCCCGGCGCACCGGGGCCGGGTGGCCCCTGCTCACCGCACCGGCGGCGCCGCTGCGGGTGTTCTGGTCGGCGCTCCACGCCTCGTACCACGAGGTGCCGTACCCGGGGCCTCCCCCCAGCGACTGGCTGACCGGCCGGCCCGAGACCTACGACGTCAGCCACGACTCGCTCGCCGCCGTCCTCGACGCCCAGGGGGTGCCGCGCTTCATCCTCCCCGGCGAGCCCCACCTCGGCCACGCCCTCCCCGAGGCGCTCGCCCGGATGCTCTCCCCCGAGGCGGAGGGGCACGCCCACACCGGCTCCTGGGCGGTCACCGACCTGCTCGACCGGGTCGACGTCCTCCTCGGCGAGCCCGGCGAGCAGGACCGGCGGCCGGAGAGCGCGGTGCGGGTCGGGGCCGCCGCCCCGGGGTTCATCCTGACCGCGCTCGACGGGCGCCGGGTGGTGCTCGCCGAACAGGTGGGACGCCCGGTGGTGCTGAACTTCTGGGCCAGCTGGTGCGGGCCGTGCCGGCGCGAGCTGCCCCTGCTCGCCCGCGCCGCCGCCTCCCACCCCGACCTGGTGGTGCTCGCCCTCGACCAGGGGGAGGACGCCGCGACGGTGCGCGCCTTCGCCGCGGACGTGCCCGGCGTCACCGCGGTGGCGGTGCTCGATCCCGAGCGCCGCGCCGGCGCCGGGTACGCGGTCGGCGGCCTGCCGGTGAGCGTCGCGATCGACGCCGGGGGCACGGTGCGCGCGGTCCACGTCGGCGAGATCGACGCGGCCGCGCTCGACCGCCTGCTCGCGCAGATCGGCGCGTAGGAAACCGGCCTCCCGCGACGTCATAGGGCGGCACGGTCACACCACCGCGCCGGGGCCGGGGGGCCCGCTGCACCGTCACCTCGGCGGGCCCCCTCCCCGCAGCCGGCACCGCACCTCTCGCCGGGCGAGGCCCTTCACCCCTGAACTCGGCCCCCCACCACGGCCTCGCCCGGCTCACGCGCCTCACATGGCGCCGCGCGCCCGCAGCGCGTTCTGCATCTGCACCCCGTGCACCAGGTCGATGCCCGCGCCCAGCGCCGCCGCGCAGTGCACCGCCTCGTGCATCTGCTCGACGGTCGCGCCGTTGTCGAGACAGGAGTTGCTGTAGGCGTCGATGCAGTAGGGGCACTGCTTGGCGTGCGCCACCGCCAGAGCGATCAGCGCCTTCTCGCGCTTGGTGAGCGCGCCGTCGACCGCGAAGGTGGCGTTGTAGTACGCCCAGAAGCGGTCCATCAGCGGCTTCGCGTGCGCCCCCATGTCGGCGAAGTGGGCGAGGTCGGCGCGCTCGTAGTAGCTGGAACCCGCCGCCGGCTCCGCCGCCGCCTCCTCACCCTCGGCATGGGCGGCGGCGCAGGCCGACAGCGCCGCCCTCGCCTCCGCCGCACGCGGATGGGCGGGGTCGATCGGGCGCAGGTCGCAGCCCATCTTCGCGTCGTGGATCTGGAGGTCGCCGACCGCGAACTCGATCGGCCGGGTGTGCGCGCCGGTCTGCGGCGGGTACACCCAGTGCTTGCCCTCGACCTCGGTGTGGCAGCAGTACACGGGCTGGCCCTCGCCGCCCTGGGGCACGTGGCGCCAGCCCTGGCCGAGGGCGAGCTCGGGCACCGCGCCGAAGGCGGCGCGCACCGCCTCGGTGTCGCGGCGCAGGTCGATGCCCTTGTGATCCATCGCCGGGAGGTCCGGCATCGGCTCGCCCGGCAGCAGGTCGTCCTCGGAGATGTTGATCGACGAGAAGATCATGTTGAGACCGCCGTCGAAGCGGTACTTCACGTAGCCGTCGACCTGGCTCTCCGGACGGCCGCCGGCTTCGAGGATGCGGTCGTGGGGCAGGGTCCGGGTGTCCTCGACCTTGGAGTGGACGTGCACCGAGCTGGCCTCGCGCAGCGCCGTCGCGAACGGGAAGTCGGGCTCGAGGACGGAGAGCACCTCCTGCATCTCCGCCGCCGAGAGCAGGCCGAGCTCGTGGAGGAAGTCGAGGGTGCGGACGAACGCGGGCCGGTCGAGCCCCGTGGACACCTGCTCCTGCACGGTCATGAGACGAGCCTCCCTGTGGGGTGCGCGCGACGCCGGCGGCCGGCCGCCGCATCATCGGCCATCTCCGTCCGGACGTCTGTGACCGCGGTCAAGAACCGCATCGTGAACCGGGACGGAGCGCGGGGGATGTCACACCGATGCCACCGTTCGATCGCCGCGGTGGATGCACCATGGGTGCCGACCCGATGCGCACCCTCTCCCCGACCTCCGTCTCCGACCCCATCCTGCCCACCGCGCTGCGGGAGGCGCTCGGGGTGGAACGGGCGCGCGAGCTCGACCCGCTGCGGCGGGCGCTGCTGACCCGGGACTGGCAGCCCGCCCCCCCGCCCCGCGCGCCGTGGGTGCCGGTGGCGGCCGCCTCCGCCGCGGCGGCCGCGCTCGGCCCCGGGGACATCGTCAGCGGGGCGCCGGCGGCGCGGCGGATCTGCGAGGCCTACCACCGCGCCCACGGTGAGCTGATGCGCCGCGGCCGCCGCCAGCGGGTCGGTCTGGCCACCTTCGTCGCCGCGATCGCGCTCACCGGCGCCGCCCTGGTCTCCGAGCGCCACCTCGACGTGGCGCTGCTGCGGGTCACGGTGGTGACCCCGGCGCTGCTCGCCCTCGCCGGCCTGGGGGTGCTGGCCACGCTCGGGCTCCGCGACTCGCGGAGGCTGGTGGGCCTGCAGGGCGTGCGGATGGTCCGCGGCATCGACCGCGGATCCACCCTCGCGCCCGCAGGGGTGCGTGCCTTCCTCGCCGGCTACCCCACCGCGACCACCGCCTTCCTCGCCTGCTACCAGGCGTGGCGGCGGCCCTCAGCGGCGACCGCCCGGCGCGCCTGACCCGGCCGCCCGAGCCGTCTCGGCGGGGACACCGGCCGCAGCGCCGCGGACCCGCAGCAGCAGGCCGAGGCCGCCGCCGGCCAGCACCGCCAGCGCGAGGGCGACGATCGCGATCACCGTCGCCCGGTTCCCGGCGTCGCCGGCGGTCTGCGCGCTGCTCTGCGCGGCGGTGATCCGCGCCGGCAGCGGCGCGACCCGGGTGCCGAGCCGCTGCACCGCGGTGGAGAGGTCGCCGCGGCCCGGGTCCTTCACCGGGAACTCGATCGAGGTGTCGTCCTTCACCGCGTTGAACGTCTTCGGCGACGAGGTGAAGGACTCATCGATCCTGCTGCCGTGGATGGCCCCGGTGAAGTGGAAGGTGTAGTCGCCCGGCCGGGTCGGCTGGAGCGCGGCGTCATACTCGCCCGGGGTGCCGTAGGTGGCGCCGAACGCGGGCTCGAGCGCGAGCACGTCGCTGGTCTGTCCCTGGTAGACCACCTGCACCGTCAGGCTGTCGGCGCCGAGATCGGTGACCGCCCCGCCCTGGGCGTCCTTGACGAAGAGCTGGACGGCGTTCCTGCCGCCGGTGTAGGTGGGCTCGCCGCTCCAGCCCACCGTCATCGTGTACGCCCCCTGGGCGACGGTGCGATGCTCGTGGGCGGAGGCCCCGCCGACCGCGGTGAGTGCCAGCGCGGCGCCGCCCCCGGCGGCGAGGAGCGGGCGGAGCAGCCGGATCCGGATGTGCGTGCGCTGCATGTGCAGTCCCCCTGACCTGTCCCTGACCGTGGATGCACGCGGGGTCCGCGTGCACTGCATCGGCGGCGGCGCGGTCAGGCCGGGGGCGGCCGGCTCCAGAGCTGGGCGCCGAAGCGCTGCAGTGGCGACGGCCGCCAGCCGGAGAGCGGGCGGGGGTGTTCGGCGAGACCGGTGCGGGCCCGGACGAGGTGGTCGACGAAGCGTTCCCAGCGGTGCAGCCGGGAGGCGCGCCCGCGCAGCCGGCGGGCGGCCAGGGCCGTCGCCGCGGCGAGCACCAGCGCGACCGCCGCCTGCACCAGCGGCGCCGCCCAGTGGACCCCGGTGACCGGTCCGAGCCCGGGGGCGGTGTGGCCGGCGGCGGCGGCCTCGACGTTCTCCTGGAACAGGTAGAGGGCGACCTGGGCGACCGCCAGGGGAACCCAGAGCCGCGCCGCCGGGACGGCCGAGCCAGGGCCGCTCCCGCCCGGCCGCCGCGGCGGGAGCCGGTCCCCGCGCAGGGCGCCGTGGAGCGCGGCTCGGGCGTGCTCGAGCCGCTCACCGAGGGCGGCCCAGCGGCGCCACCAGCGCAGCCCGCGGTGGGCCAGCAGCAGGCTGAGCGCCGCGCCGAGCGGCAGCATGTAGAGGTGCGACGCGCCGAGCACCGCCCGGTCCAGGCCGGCGGTGCCGTTGAGGCGGGCGTACTCCAGGGTGTGGCCGGCCCAGGCCCCGAGGAGCGCGAGCAGGACCGCGCCCGCGCCCGCCAGGTGCCGCACCGCCCGCCCCTTCATCGGGTCTGAGCATAGCCGGAGACCGGCTGCAGCGGGCCTCAGCCGCGGGCGGCTCTCGGGTACCCTCCACAGCGGTTCACCACGGTTCGTCAGGCCACCGCGAGGAGATCCGCATGATCAAGGTCAGCGTCCTCTATCCCAACTCCGAGGGCAGCAGGTTCGACCTCGACTACTATCTGAACACCCACATGCCGATGGTGCAGAGCGAGGTGGGAGCGGCGCTGCAGGGCATGGGCGTCGACGCCGGCCTCGCCGGTGGAACCCCCGGGGCCCCCGCCCCGTTCGCGGCCGTCGGCCACCTGATCTTCGACTCGGTCGAGGACTTCCAGACCTCCTTCGGGCCCAAGGCGGGCACGATCATGGGCGACATCCCCAACTACACCGACATCACCCCGGTCATCCAGATCAGCGAGATCAAGCTCTGAGCGACGCCGGGGGGCCGCCATCCGGCGGCGGCCCCCCGGGCCCGCATCTGAGGCGGGCGGGAGGTCGCCGAAGTCAGCCGGCCCGCAGCTCGGGCACGGGCACCGGCACGGCGGCGAGGACGGGAAACATGGGGCGTCCCAGCGCGAAGCCCTGACCGAGGCCGATGCCGTGGCGGCGCAGCGCCGCCGCCGCACCCGGGCTCTCCACGCCCTCGGCCACCAGCACCGCCCCGGTCGCGGCGGCGAAGGTGGCGATGGCGCGGATCGCGGGATCGGGGGTGGTGGCGTGGATGCGCCGGGTCAGGCTCGACGCCAGCTTGATGAACTCGGCGTCGGCGGCGACCAGCACCTCGAGCGTCGAGTGCCCCTCGCCGACATCGTCGAGGGCGAAGCGGAAGCCCTCGCGGCGGTAGCTGGCGAGCACCTGCCGCAGCCGGGAGAGGTTGCTGATCGCCTCGCGCTCGCTGATCTCGAGCACCACCCGGTCGGGGCTGCGGCCGGTGGTGCGCAGCAGCAGCAGCATCTGGTCGACGTCGTGGACGGGGTCGAGCAGCGCCGAGGCGCTGACGTTGACGAAGAGCAGCGGGCCGTCGGGGAGGTGGCGGGCGCCCCACACCGCGACCTTGCGGCTCAGCCAGTCGAGGTCACGGGTCAGGCCCAGCCGGTGGGCGGCGGCGAACAGCTCCTCGACGCTGCCGTGGGCCTCGGTGCTCTCGGGACGGGCGAGCGCCTCGTAGGCGAAGACCGAGCCGTCGGAGAGCCGGATGATCGGCTGGTAGGCGGAGCGCAGCCGCTGGTCCTCGAGCAGCCGGCCGATGTGGCTCGACCAGCCGGTGAAGCGATCGCCCCCGCCGCCGGCGGCGGCGATCGCGATCGACCCGCGCTCGGAGCGCTTCGCCTCGAAGAGCGCGGCGTCGGCGCGGCCGACCAGCTCGTCGGGCGACTCGCCGCGGTCCCACTGGGCGACCCCGCCGGAGGTCTGCTGCCGCTCGGGGGTCGCCTCGCGCAGCCGCTGCAGCACCGTGCGGGCGTCGGCGGCGGAGCAGCCCGGCATGATCACCGCGAACTCGTCGCCGCCGTAGCGGGCGAGGAAGTCGTCGTCGCGCAGGGCGTGCTCCCAGGCGGTGGCGACGTCCCGCAGCAGCCGGTCGCCTCGGGGGTGGCCCCAATCGTCGTTGAAGCTCTTGAAGTTGTCGAGGTCGAGGATGGCGACGCTGAGGGGGCGGCCGTCGGCACGCGAACGGCTCAGCGCCAGGCCCAGCTCCTGCTCCCACACCCGCCGGTTGGCGACCCCGGTGACCGGGTCGATCCGCGCCGCGGCGGAGAGGGTCGCCTCGGCGCGCTTGCGCTCGGTGATGTCGCGCACGATCGTGAACAGACGCCCCGGACCCTCGTCGGCGAGGGTGCGCAGCGCCACCTCCACGTCGATCTCCCGACCGTCGCGGGTGAGCAGCCGTGACTCGTAGTGGAGGGGCACGTCCTCTCCGGCGAGGCGGTCGCGCAGCCGGGCGACCAGCTCCGCCCGAATGTCCTCGGGGGCGAGGTGGAGCAGGCTGCGTCCCATCAGCTCCTCGCGGGCGTACCCGGTCATGGCGACGTAGGCGTCGTTGGCGTACACGAGCATCCCGTTCTCGGTGATCACGAGCCCCTCGCCGAGGTCGCTCACCGCCTCGAGGAGGGTCTGCATCCTCGCCGTCTGCCGGGCCAGTGCCTCGACGATGCGCACCCGCTCGAGGGCCATGCACACCGAGGTCGCATACTCGCCGAGCCGCCGCGCCTCGTCGCCGCCGAGGAAGGGGCTGAAGGGGCCGGCCAGGAGGACGAGCGCGCCGTCGCCGATCTCCCCGCGGAGCGGGGCGACCAGACGCTCGCCCTGGCCGGTGGACACGGCGACGGCGCGCTCGTGGGAGGACACGGTCCCGGCCAGGTCGCGGGCGTCGTCCGCGGACATGCCCGGGGTTGCGACCAGCCGGCCCGAGGGCGTGAGCAGCACCCCGGCCTCGGCCCCGATCAGGCGCACCGCCCACTCCAGCGCCCGCGCCGACAGCGATGCCTCGTCGGTGGAGAAGACCAGCAGCTCGCGGACGGCGTCCCGGTACGCGTCCTCCTCGTGGGCGCGCCAGGCGCGGCGCAGCCATCCCGGGGGTGCGAAGCCGGCGTAGAGCACCGGCACCATGGCGAGGAAGAGCAGCTCGATCGGCGCCGCCAGCCATCTGCTCAGCGGCGTCCCCGTGACCGAGCCGGCCGAGCCGGCGCCGAGGGCGACGAGCAGCAGCACCACGAGGCCGAGGTAGCCGGCCGACAGCGCCCGGAGACGCGCGCGCTGCACCCGCGGACGGCTGCGGGAGGCGCGCCAGAAGGTGGTCGCCGGCTCGCTCACGCACCCGGCCCAGAGGAGGATCACGGCGAGCACCACGGCGATCTGCAGCGGCGAGTAGCGCGCGTGGGCACCGGAGGGGAGCGGCACCACCAGCGCGGTCGCGGTCACCAGGCCGGCGGCGGCAAGGGCGAGCCGGTGGGCGGTACGGCGCATCGGCACCAGCACCCCGCGCAGCTCGATCAGGGCGAGGCCCGAGCCGGTGAAGGCGACCAGGCTCACCTGGGCGGCGCCGGGCAGCCGGATGCCCAGGAGCTCGGGCAGCTGGGCCAGGAGGCTGACCAGTCCGAGCAGGCCGAGGGCGGCGGCGAGCCATGCCCGGCTGCGCCCGCGGTGACGGACCCAGCCGACGGTGGCGGCCACCCCGAGCATGCTGAAGGCGATGCCGACAGCGTGGCTCAGCATCTCGGTGGCGCCGTTCACCGGCCCGTCCTGATGGTCACCGTACCCCCCTGGTCTGCCGGCTCCGCGTCCGTGTCGATTCTGAGCACAGAACGCCTCCCGCTCGGTGAAGAGTTGTCAAGGTTTCGAACCGTGGGGTGACGCTGTCACCGTCGGCGGCCCGGCGACCGTGGCGGTGGCCGGTCAGTGGGTTCAGGTGGTGGGCTCGCGGGCGGGGCCCCGACGGATCACCCCTATCCGGCCAGCGTGTAGCCCTTCAGCGGCGGCTCCGCGGCCACCTGCGGGTGGGTGAGCAGCTCGGTTGCGATGGTGTTCATCCCGTCGGCGTACGCGCCGGGGAACTGCGCCGGGACGACCCCGGGCATGAACGCCTCGGAGCACACCGCGCGCGAGACCCGCGCCGGGTCGGCGGGGCCGTCGTGGGTGAGCGCGTCGATGGCGATGGCGTAGGCGACCGGGTCGTAGGTGCCGACCGCCACGTGCTCGCTGGTGAGGTCCTGCGGGCAGACGTCCTGGATGGCGACGTTGGTGATCCGCCCCCCGCCCCCGTGCAGCGAGGTGGTGCCCGACCCGTCGAGGTTCGGCTGCACGAACTGGTCGGTGTGGGTGTAGATGTCGGTGTAGGAGATGCCCGCGAAGGTCTCCTGGCCGGAGTTCATCGCCTCGGTGTACCGGGAGTGGTAGCGCTGCTGCCACAGCGCCTCGGCGCAGCTCGACGAGCACATCGAGTCGACCGGGATGCTGCCGTGGTTGGTGGCGGCGAACGCGACGTAGTCGTCGACCATGGGACGGAGGTCGGGCCAGAAGCGGAGCGCGAACCGCGGCTCGGTGCCGCCCTGGCTGTGGCCGAGGATGCTCACCCGGTGCCCGCTGATGCGGTGCACCTCGCGGATGGCGTGGACGACGTACTCCGCCGACACCTGCGCGTCGCTCATCGCGTGGTCGGGCAGGGTCACCGAGCAGTACGGCCAGCCCAGCGCGCTCAGCGCCGGCATCCAGTTCCAGCCGAAGTCCTCCTTCGGGGTGACCGTGGTGCCGGGGACGAGGAGCACCACCTCGCGGCTCGACGCGGCGGCGCTGGCGGTGCACTGCAGGCTCTGCGCCAGCACCGGCCCGGGGACGCTCAGCGCCGGCCCCGGCCGGTCGACGGGTGCGTACACCGGGGCGGCGGCCGCCGCCCTGGCCGGCGCCGAGGCGACCAGGCCGAGCACCGCCGCGACCATCACCGCCGGCATCCTCGCCACCACACCACCCCCGTCCCTGCTCAGCCGATGTGCCGAGATGCTACGCGGGTCAGCGGTACTCGGGGTTGGCGAAGTCGAAGCGGCAGCCGGCGTCCCAGCCGGCGCGCTGGTTGCCGTGCGCGGGAATGCCGCCGGCGTCCTTGAGCATGCGCGCGAGATGGAGCAGGTTCCAGGTCATGAAGGTGGTGTTGCGGTTGGTGAAGTCGTTCTGGGGACCGCCCGAGCCGTCATCGAGGTACGACGGCCCCGGCCCCGCCTCGCCGATCCAGCCGGCGTCCGCCTGCGGGGGGATGACGAAGCCGAGGTGCTGCAGCGAGTAGAGGACGTTCATCGCACAGTGCTTGATGCCGTCCTCGTTGCCGGTGACCAGGCAGCCGCCGACGCGGCCGTAGTACGCGTACTGTCCGGCGTCGTTGAGCTGCGACGAGTTGCCGTAGAGGCGCTCGATCGCCTTGGTGCACACCGACGACTTCTCGCCGAGCCAGATCGGGGTGCAGAGGACGAGGATGTCCGCCGCCTGCACCTTCGCGAAGATCGCGGGCCACTCGTCCACCGGCCACCCGTGCTCGCTCATGTCCGGCCAGACGCCGACCGGCACCTCGTGGTCGACCAGCCGGACCAGCTCGACGGCGACGCCGTTCCTGCGCATGATCTCGGTGGAGATCCGGGCCAGCCCCTCGGTGTTCGACACCTCCGGCGAGCGCTTCAGCGTGCAGCTGAGAAAGACCGCACGCAGGTCGGAGAAGTCCCAGCGGGACCGGGTGCAGAGGGCGTCCTGACGCTCGGTGAGAACCATGCCGGCGGACGGTAGCCCGCCACCGTTGCGGTGCGGTGACGGGCCACGGTCCGCCGGGGGGTCAGCAGGCGAGCTGGGCCGTGAGCGTCTGCGCCGCGGCCGGAGCCGCGCCGTACACGCTCTTCGCCACGCTGCCGCTGCGACCGTCCTGGTCGACCGCCTGCTGGCGGATCTGCGAGAACGCGGCGGCGCAGAGCTTCGACGCCTGGGTCAGGGTCAGGGTCTCGGGATCGACCCCGCTCGCGGCCCCGACCTTCACGGTGCCGATGCCGGGCGCGTAGTACTTGCGCTGGTGCCCGCTCGACTGCGCGTTCGGGGCGAACTCGTCGGTGACCAGCACGTTGTCGTAGCAGGTGGTGCCGTTGCAGACGTGCTGGCCGGCCTGGAAGACGCTGGCGCAGTCCTCGAAGCCGACCGAGGGCGCAAACCCCTGCCGGTACACGGGCGTCCCCGGCTGGGGATTGCCCTGCATCGCGATCCCGGCGTGGGCGCCGGCGACCCCCGACAGCCAGCTCGCCGGAGCCCCGGTGAGCTTCGCGC
>DASXNK010000171.1 GCA_036495095.1 Candidatus Dormiibacterota bacterium
ACGTCTCCCACGGCGAGAACTCCCTTACCGTCGACGGCAGAACCTTGAAGGTCTTCGCCGAGCGCGACCCCGCGAAGCTCGACTGGGCCTCCGTCGGCGCCGAGATCGTCATCGAGTCCACCGGCTTCTTCACCGACGCCAGCAAGGCGCGCGCCCACATCGACGCCGGCGCCCGCAAGGTGGTGATCTCCGCGCCGGCGAGCAACGAGGACATCACCATCTGCATGGGGGTCAACGACGCCGCCTACGACCCCGGCCAGCACCACATCGTGTCCAACGCCTCCTGCACCACCAACTGCCTGGCGCCGGTCGCCAAGGTGCTCCAGGAGAGCTTCGGCATCGAGAACGGTCTGATGACCACCGTCCACGCGTACACCAACGACCAGCAGGTGCTCGACGCGCCTCACAAGGACCTGCGCCGGGCGCGGGCCGCGGCCCAGGCGATCATCCCCACCACCACCGGCGCCGCCAAGGCGGTGGCCCTGGTGCTGCCCGAGCTGAAGGGCAAGTTCCACGGCATGGCGCTGCGCGTGCCCGTGTCCGACGTCAGCCTCGTCGACCTCACCGTGACCCTGAGCAGGGCGGCGGATGCCAAGGCGGTGAACGAGGCGATGATCGCGGCGGCGAACGGGCCGATGGAGGGGATCCTCGCCGTGACCGACGAGGAGCTGGTATCGGCCGACTTCCTCCACAACAGCAACTCGTCGATCGTCGACCTGCTCTCGACCATGGGCATCGGCGACCGCACCATCAAGGTGCTCGCCTGGTACGACAACGAGTGGGGCTACTCCTGCCGGGTCGTCGACCTCTGCAACCACATCGCGGCGCGGCTGTGAGGCGGCCGGGAGGGTCGCGGTGAGCACCGCGACCACGGTGGCCAAGCGGGGCATCGACGACATCGAGATCGGCGGCCGCCGGGTGCTGCTGCGCGTCGACTTCAACGTGCCGATGGAGGGCGGCCGGATCGTCGACGACCGGCGGATCCAGGCGGCGGTGCCGACCATCGAGGCGCTGCGCGAGCGCGGCGGCCGGGTGATCGTGGTCACCCACTTCGGCCGGCCCAAGGGGAGGGTCGACGAGGCGCTCCGGGTGGCGCCGCTGGCGAAGCGCCTCGGCGAGCTGCTCGGGACCACCGTGCCGGTGGCCGGCGACAGCGGGGGAGAGGCGTCCCGTACGCTGGTCGACGCGCTCTGCCCCGGCGACGTCTGCATGCTCGAGAACATCCGCTTCGACCCCGAGGAGGAGAGCAACGGCGACCGGTTGGCCGGCCGCCTCGCCGGGCTCGCCGACCTCTTCGTCAACGACGCGTTCGGCGCCGCCCATCGCGCCCACGCCTCCACCGAGGGCGTCGCCCACCGCCTCCCCGCGGTCGCCGGGCGGCTGATGCAGCGCGAGCTGGAGATGCTGGGCAGCGTGCTCGGCTCGCCCCAGCGGCCGCTGGTCGCGATCGTCGGCGGCGCGAAGATCTCCTCCAAGCTGGGGGTGGTGCGGAGCCTGCTCTCCCGGGTCGACACCCTCTGGGTGGGCGGGGCGATGGCATGCACCTTCTACCGGGCGCTGGGGGAGGAGACCGGCACCTCACTGGTCGAGCCCGACCAGGTCGAGACCGCGCTCTCGCTCCTCGAGGAGTCGCGCACGGGCGGCGCCGACCTCCGGCTGCCGGTCGACATGGTGGTCGTCGCCGAGCCGAAGCCGGGCTCGGCCACGGAGGCGGTGGCGTGGAAGGCGATCCCCGCCGACCGGATGGCGGTCGACGTCGGCCCCGACACCGTGCGCCAGATGGCGGAGAGCTGCGCCGGCGCCGGCACCATCGTCTGGAACGGTCCGCTGGGGATCTACGAGATCGACGACTTCGCCCGCGGCACCCGCGCGGTGGCCGAGGCGGTCGCGTCCAGCCCCGCGACGAGCATCATCGGCGGAGGCGACCTCGCCGCCGCCCTCGACACACTCGGCGTCGCCGACCGGATCACCCACGTCAGCACCGGCGGCGGTGCCACCCTGGAGTTCCTCGAGGGCCGCACCCTCCCGGGTGTCGCCGCCCTGCTCGACCGCGACTCGTGAGCGGGATGGCGCGCCGTCCGATGGTGGCGGGCAACTGGAAGATGAACACCACCGTACCCG
>DASXNK010000172.1 GCA_036495095.1 Candidatus Dormiibacterota bacterium
CTGGGGCTCCGGCGCCCCGGTGACCTCCTCGCCGGCGCCGTAGGGGCGGCCGGTGCGGTGGGCCTCGACCGCGTTGAGCAGGTCGTTGCTGAACCCCTGGGGATCGTGGATGCGGGCCAGCACCTCGGAGCCGTCGCGTCCCGCCGACTCGATCTCCACGTCGCCGGCCCGGAAGATGCGCGCCACCAGGCTCTGGCGGACGGCGGTGTCCTGGACGCGGTCGAGGGCGATCGACTCGGTGTGACGCGAGAGCACCCCGGTGCCCACCACCACCCGGCGGTCGGTGAGCGTGAAGGTGGTGTAGTGCCAGCGCAGCCAGCGGACGGTGAGGATCAGCGCCACGGCGGCCAGCCCCAGCACCAGGACGAAGCTCTTGACGCTGCCGAGGGCGACGCCGGAGACCTGGGACGGGGCCACCGCGATGAGCGCGGCGAGAGCCGCCACGACCACCAGGCAGCCGCCCACCACGGGGATGAAGATCGACCAGTGCTGGCGTGCGACGCGGATCTCGCGCTCGTCCTGGAGCAGCTTGCGCACCGCTGACCTCCTCTGTCTCCCCAGCCCCTGCTCCCCCTACGGCCCCGCGGGACCGACGTACATGATGAGCGCCGCCCCGGCGCAGAGGAACGGGCCATAGGGTATCGGGTCCTTGAGGCCCCGGATCCGGGTCACCAGCAGGAGCGCCGCGGCCACCCCGCCGATGAGGACGGCGGCGATCACCGCATAGACCGCGCCGAGGTGGCGGGAGTCGAGGCCGAGGCCGGTGGTGGCCCCGACCACGGCGCCGAGCTTGGCGTCGCCCATGCCCAGCACCGACCCGCCGAGCAGCAGGCTCTGGACCACGAAGACGACGTAGACGGCGACCGCGCCGGCGATCGCGTGGGGCAGGGTCAGGCCCGGCGACGGCGGCGAGAGGACGATCGCCAGCACCGTGGCCGGATAGGTGATGCGGTTGAGGATGAGCCGGTGCTTCACGTCGAAGACCACCACGTGGACGAAGATCGTCACCCACAGGAGGTGGATGAACAGCCCGGCCCCGACCGGGTCGTGGGCGGCGAAGGCGGCGAAGCCCACCGCCCCGAGCACCGGCGCCAGCCAGCGCTCCAGCCAGGTCCAGCCGTAGCGCTCGGCCTTCCAGGGCAGCGCCACCGGCGGCTCCCGCCCCTCGGCGGCGGCCTCGGCGGCCTCGCGGGCGCAGTCGTCGTCGTAGAGGCGCCGCTCCTCGAGTTCCTCCTCCTCGAGCCGCTCGCGCCGCTCCAGCCACACCGAGGCGTACCCGGCGCCGAGCCCGGCGATCGCCCCGGCCGCGCCGGCGACCGCCACCACCGCGGGGTTCATCCGTCCACCGCCGCGAGCAGCGCCGCCCGCGCCTCCTCCCAGGGGGGCTCGAGCCCGGTCCATCGCCGGAAGCTCAGCATCCCCTGCTGGAGGAGCATCTCGAGGCCGTCGCAGGCGCGCAGGCCGGCCGCCCGGGCGGCGGTGACGAGGTCCACCGGCCGGGGCCGGTAGCGGAGGTCGACGACGGTGCACCCGGCGCCGAGCCGGTCGAGGCGCACCGGAAGCGCGGCGAGGCCGCCGGGGGTGGCGTTGACCACGGTCCCGGCGCGGGCGAGCAGCGGCTCGAGGGCGGTGGTGTCCCAGCCGGCCGGGGTCGCCTCCAGCACCGGCGCCAGCCGCGCGGCGAGCTCCCGTGCCGCCTCGGGGCGGCGCGCGGCCACCCACAGCCGGCCCACCTCGGCGCGGCTGAGGGCGAGCAGCGCCGCGGCGGCGGCGCCGCCGGCGCCGAGCACCACCGCATCCTCGCCGGACGAGGGCCACAGCCCGGCGCCGCGCAGCGCCCCCTCGAGCCCGCCGGCGTCGGTGTTCGCGCCGAGCAGCCGCCCCTCCTCCACCACCACGGTGTTCACCGCGCCGGTGAGCGCGGCGTCGCCCTCCAGGTGGTCGCAGGCGGCGGCGACGGCGAGCTTGTGGGGGATGGTCACGTTCGCCCCGGTGGCCTCGCCGGCGCGCAGCCGCCGCAACGCCTCGCCCAGCTGCTCGGGGGCGACGTCGACGATCCGGTAGCTGCCCTCGACCCCGCGGGCCCGCAGCGCCGCCTCCTGCATGCGCGGGCTGGGCGAGGCGGACACGCCGTGCCCCAGCAGCCAGAGATCGGTCGGGCTCATCGGCAGGGGCTGTTCAGGTACTGCTGCACCAGCGCGTTGTGCGCCGCCAGGGTGCTGCTGTAGTGGTTGTGGCCACATCCGTCCGAGACGTAGAACAGGTAGTCGCTGGTCGCGGGGTGGGCGGCCGCCTCCAGCGACGCCAGCCCCGGGTTGGAGATCGGCGTCGGCGGCAGCCCCCGGTGCATGTAGGTGTTGTACGGGGTGTCCTGCTTCAGCTCGTCGGAGGTCGGCGCCCGGTCGGTGACCCCGACTCCGTAGATCACCGAGGCGTCGACCTGCAGGTCCATCCCCCTGGCGAGCCGGTTGTAGAGCACCCCGGCGACCATCGGCCGGTCGGCGGGCAGGCGCGCCTCGCGCTCGACGATGGAGGCGAGCACCACCGCCTGGTACGGGGTGAGGCCCTGCGGCGGCGAGCCCACCATCGGCAGCGCCTTGCTCATGAACGCCTGGAGCTGCTGGGCGACCACGTCGTGAGCCTTCGCGCCCACCGGCACCTCGTAGGTGTCGGGGAAGAGCATGCCCTCGAGCGGCGCTCCCGCCGGGCGGCCGTCGATGAAGCCGGCGCTGAACTGCCCGGTGCGCTCCTCGCCGAGGTAGGCGGCGGCGGTCACCCCCAGGCCGGTGGACTGCACCCGCTCGGCGATCTGCGCCGCGGTCAGGCCCTCGGGGATCACCACCCTCACCGTCCGGGCGTCGGGGGGCATCTCCAGCCGGGCGATCAGGGCTGTCGCGCCCATGCCGGTGTCGAGGCGGTAGCGGCCCGCCCTCAGCTCGCCTCCCAGGCCACGCCACTTCGCGTACCAGCGGAACCAGAGGGGGTTGCGCACCAGGTCGTGGGACTGGAGGTCGGTGACCAGCCCGTCCAGGGTCTCGCCGGCGGCGACGTCGATGGCCACCGCGCTGGCGTGCCCCGAGGCCGGCGCGTCGAGCTGGGAGCGAGCGTAGAGGGCGGTGCCGCCGACCCCCGCGAGCATCACGACGACGACGATCGCCAGCGCGAGGAGGATCCGCGACCGGCGGCCGCGGCCGCCCCGGGCTCGCCGCGGGCTCAAGCGGGCGCGCTTTTCTGCGGCCGCCGCACGCCCGGGCGCCGGCGTGCGGCGTCGAGCCAGCCCTGGAGCATGATCGCCGCGGCCACGGCGTCGATGGCCTCGCGGCGGCGGTCGCGGCGCATCCCCGACTCCAGCAGGGCGCGCTCGGCGGCGACGCTGCTGAGCCGCTCGTCCCACATCTCCACCGGCAGCCCGGTCTGCCGCGAGGCCTCGTCCGCCAGGGTCCGCGCCGCCGCGGCGGCGTCACCCTCGGTGCCGTCGAGGCGCAGCGGCAGGCCCACCACCAGCCGCTCGGCGCCGCGGGCGCGGGCCTCCTCGCGCACCCGCTCCCAGAACCCGCGGTCGCGGCGGAGGAGGGTCGCCACCGGGCTGGCGATGGTGGCGGTGGGATCGGTGGCGGCCAGCCCGACGCGGACGCTGCCGGCGTCGAGGCCCAGGGTCACCCCGGGGAGTGCGGCGCTCACGAGGAGCCCTCGGCGACGACGCGCACGTCGACGGAGATCCGGCTGGAGAAGAAGGGCAGCACGAAGAAGGGGATGGCACGGGAGATGCTGGTGCTCGCCTGGTCGCCGAACTCGGAGCGCACCTTGCGGCCGACCGCGTCCTCGCCCTGCCCGGTGAACGTCTCCTTCAGCTTGTTGAGGTCCACGATCGGCTGGCTGAAGCCGGTGCCGCGGATGCTGAAGACCACGGTGCCGTCGTCGCTCGCCTGCTGGATGTCGGGGCCGGTGAGGCGCTGCTCCACCAGGGTCTCGCCCTGGGGGATCTGCGAGCTCAGGTCGGTGGTGAAGACACGGCGGACGTCGTCGGGGTTGTAGGCGGCGGCGCGGCCGTGCACGGTGACGGTGATCGTCGTCTCCTTGTACTCGTCGCCGGAGTTGGGGACGGGCGGGGCGACCTCGGTCGAGAGGGTGAGGCCCTGCTGGCTGGGGTCGATGGCGAAGACGTCGCCCTGGGCGTGGTCCTGCATCGCCTTGCGCGCCTTGTCGCTGAGCTGCTGCTTCAGCTGGGTGACCTGGTCGTTGAACCCCTTGAAGTCCTGGGCGCTCACCACCACGACGGTGTGCTGGTCGATGCCGCCCCCGGTGGCCGCGGGGTTGGTGACCCCGAGGTCGCAGCGGCGGCTGGCCTGGTCCTGGGGCCCGCAGGGGTTGCCGGTGGTGGTTCCCGGGGGGCTGTTGGGAGGCGGCAGCCACTGGGTGATCGACCCCGCCGGCACGTTGCCGGAGCCGCCCGTCGACTCCGCGGTGACCGGGATCGGCGGCGAGCTGCTCACCGGGGAGCCGGCGGTCGCCGCGGGGACGCAGTACTGCCCGTCGGGGGTGTTGGTGGTGTCCTGGCTGACCACGAACTTCACCGGCCTGCCGCCCCCGGTCGAGAACTCGGTTCCCCGGGGGAAGCCGTTGCTGGCGCAGAAGGGGTAGGGCTCGTCGGTGGTGAGCACGATGCCGCCGGTCGCGGCCACCGCCTGGATCTGCTTCTGGCCGGTGGGCTTCGCGGTGAACTGCTGGCTCTCGTCGTCGGTGACCGCCTTGGTGAGCACCCGGTCGGGTCCCTGGGCCGCGCTGGGGTCGCTGGTGCCCTGGATCTGCTTGCTCAGCTCCACCGGGGTGGCCTTGAGGGTGATCGTGACCTTCGCCGAGGGCGCCACCAGGAAGAGCAGCAGGAAGCCGAGCACGAAGATCGCCCCCGCCACCATGTACAGGCGGCGGCGGTCGGTGCTCGCCGCGATCCCCGGCAGCCCCCCGCGGGGGCGGCGCGGACCCGGGGGCACGGGCGCCGGGACGGTGTGGTCGGCCCAGGTGTCGTCGACCGGCTCGGCGGCGAGGTCCGCGGTGGCCGCGGCCGCCACCCCGTCGCCGTGGGCGCCGTCGGTGGCCGGGCGCACCACCTCCATGCCGCGCTCGTACGCCTGCACCGAGGCGTAGGTGGCGAAGCCGGCCTCGCGGGCCAGCCCCTGCACTCGCGGATCGCCGCTGACGATCGCGGTGCTCTTCAGGTTGGAGCGGCTGTACTGCTGGAGCAGGCGCAGGTTGAGCGGGCTGAGCAGCACCCGCGCCTGGCTGGGAAAGATGAAGACGAGGTCGGACTCGTCGCCGGCGGCGCGGATCCGCTCGACGAGCTCCGTGATCTCCTCGTCGGGGTCGACGTACACCATCTTCGCCATCGGTCAGACCTTCATCGCTCGCATGATCCGCCGCATCACGCCGCCGAGGGGCTGGTCCTCCTCGTCATCCAGCTGGATGGCGTGGTACGCGAGGCCCATCGGGGTGATGTCCTGGGTGCCGGTGAGCAGGCCGGTGCTGTCGTAGACGCCGCTGACCGCCTCGGGCCGGAGCACCTCGATGGTGGGCGGCTTCGGGAAGGGCAGGTGCTCGGTCCAGTTGAGCGCCCGGAGCTGGTCGGCCACCTCGGGGAGGGCGGCGCCGCCGCCGGCGAGGTAGATCGCCGGGGGCAGCGCCTCGCCGTGGGCCATCTCCTCCAGCGCCAGCGCCACCCCCTGGGCGAGCACCTCGGCGTTGGGGTTGACGGCGTCGTGGGCGAGCTTGCGCTGGTCGGCGGCGAGGGTACCGGCGCCGTGGGCGAGCTTGAACTGCTCGGCCTGCTCGAGCGACATCCCCAGCTCGCCGGCGACCCGGCGGGTGAAGGCGCGGCCGCCGAGCGCGAACATCCGGGTGCCCTCGATGCCGCCGTTGCGCACCAGGGCGACATCGGTGGTGCCCCCTCCGATGTCGACGAAGATGCCCCCGAGCTCGTAGACCTCGTCGTTGGCGCACCCCCGCGCCATCGCGTAGGGCTCGGCGACGGTGGCGACCAGCTCGAGATCGAGCTCCTGGGCGATGGTCTGCAGGGCGCCGATGTGGGTGAGCGGCGCGAAGGTGTTGAAGATCGTGATGTCGAGCGCGCGCCCCTGGAAGTTGAGCGGATTGCTCACCGGGTAGCCGTCGACGCGGATGCTGGTGATGGCGCTGTGCACCAGCTTGACGTTGACCTCGGGGACGCCCATCTCCTGCGACATCTGGCGCACCGCCTCGCGCAGCGCGCGGCGCTGCACCATCTGCAGGCTCTGCGCCACCTCCGCCTGGGTGATGCGCGTCTGCGACTGCGCCCGGGGCACGCTGACCGAGGTGCTGAACCCCTTGATCTGCTCGCCGGCGATGCCGATCACCGCCTGGCCGGGCACCAGCTGGCACATGTCCTCGGCCTCGGTGAGGGCGCGGTCGACGTTGTCGATCACCGCCTGGATGTCGGAGACCGCGCCCGCCTGCATGTCGGTCAGCGACTGGCGCACCTTGCCGACCCCGATGACGATGCCGCGGTCCTCCTCACGCTTCACCACCAGCGCCTTCACCACCTCGGTGCCGATGTCGATGGCGGTGTAGTGGCTGTGGAACTCCTCGCGCCGGCGCAGCAGCGAGAACTTGCGCTTGCCCATCAGGCCCCCTTCCCCGCCGCCGCGATGGCCTCGCGCACCGCGGCCACGGCGTCGCCGCGGCGGGTGGGATCGCCGACACCGCCGCTGGCGAACTCGGGCTTGCCGCCGCCCCTGCCGCCGGTCGCCGCCGCCGCCGCCCGCACCAGATCGCCGGCGCGGAGGCCGCGGCCGAGGGGGGTGGCCCCCACCTTGACCGCGAGCGTGCTCTCCCCCACCACCACGGCGACGCCGTCGCCGCCGAGGCGGTCGGCGTGGAGGCCGTCGACCGCCGCCTTCACCTCGGCCGCCCCGGCGCCGCCGTCGAGGAGGAGGTGGAGCAGCCGGACCCCGGCCACGTCCTCCTCCACGGCGCTCCCCGCGCCGCCCCCGCTCAGCGCCCGGCGCTTCGCCTCCTCGAGCTCGCGCTGCAGCCGGCGAAGGTTGGCCTGGAGGGTGGCCACCCGGTCCGGGACCTCGTCCGGCGGCACCCTCAGCGCGGTCGCGGCCTCGCGGAGCACGGTGGCGTCCTGCTCCCAGCGGTGCTCGGCGGCCTCGCCGGCGACCATGTCGATGCGGCGCAGCCCCTGGCCGACGCTCGACTCGGAGAGGAGGATGGCGGCGCCCAGGTCGCCGCTGCGGGTGACGTGGGTGCCGCCGCAGAGCTCGCGCGACCAGCCGCCGAAGTCGACCACCCGGACCTCCTCGCCGTACTTCTCGCCGAAGAGCGCCACCGCGCCCTGGGCCCGGGCCTGGGCGACCGGCATCACCACCGCGGTGCGCTCGAGATTGCGGCGGATGGCGTCGTTGACGGTGCGCTCGACCTCCACCAGCTCGGCGGCGGTGAGCGCCCGGGGGAAGTTGAAGTCGAAGGTGGTGTGGTCGGGTCCCACCCAGGATCCGCGCTGCACCACCTCCTCGCCGAGCACCAGCCGCAGCGCCCGGTGGAGCAGGTGGGTGGCGCTGTGGTGGCGGGCGACCGCCGCCCGCCGGGGGGCGTCGACCCGGGCGCTGACCCGCCGGCCGGGGGTCAGCGAGCCCGCCTCGACGGTCACGGCATGCACCCGGGCGCCGCTCACCGGGACCGGCTGGGTGTCGGTCACCCGGGCCCGGCCTCCGTCCCACTCCAGAGTCCCGGTGTCGCCGACCTGGCCGCCGCCCTCGGCGTAGAAGGGGCTGGGGTCGAGGAGCACCGCCGCGCTCTCCCCCGCGGCCAGCTCGGGCCGCTCCTCGCGGTCGCCGATGCGCACCACCTCGGCCTCGGCCACCAGGGCGTCGTGGCCGACGAAGGCGGTGGCGGGCAGCGCCGCCCCGCCCTCGAAGCCGTGCTTGACGGCGCCCGCCCGGCTGCGCGCCCGCTGCTCCGCCATCGCCGCCTCGAAGGCGGGCAGGTCGACCTCGGCGCCGTTCTCGGCGGCCACCTCGGCGGTGATCTCGACGGGCAGGCCGAAGGTGTCGTGGAGGCGGAAGGCGTCCGCGCCGGAGATGTGCCCACCGCCCTCGGCGAGCAGCGCCTCGAGCCGCTCCACGCCCTGGACGAGGGTGCGGCCGAAGGCCTCCTCCTCGCCGCGCAGCACCCGCTCGATGTGCTCGCGCCGCTCGACCAGTTCGGGGTAGGCGGCGCCCATCACCTCGCGGAGGTCGCCCACCCCGGCGGCGAGGCCGCCCCGCAGCCCCAGGCGCCGCCCGTGGAGCCCCGCCCGGCGGATGATCCGGCGGAGCACGTAGCCGCGCCCCTCGTTCCCCGGGGTGACCCCGTCGGCGATCAGGAAGGCGCTGCTGCGCAGGTGGTCGGCGAGCACCCGCAGCGAGACGGTGCGAGCCGGCTCGGGCGGGGCCAGGGTGCTGCGTCCGGCGAAGCCGGCGATGAGCGGCGCGAAGAGGTCGGTCTCGAAGGTGCTCCGCACCCCCTGGATCACCGAGGTGATCCGCTCCAGGCCCATCCCGGTGTCGATGCAGGGCCGGGGCAGCCTCACCCGCACCCCCGGCTCGGGCTGGTCGAACTCGATGAAGACGAGGTTCCAGATCTCCAGCCAGCGGTCGCCCTCGCACTCCGGGCCGCAGTCGTCGCGCCCGCAGGAGCAGGGGCCGCCCCAGTCCCAGTAGAGCTCGCTGTCGAAGCCGCAGGGGCCGGTGGGCCCGGGCTGCCACCAGTTGTCCTCGAGGTGGGCGACGCGCTCGCGGGGGATGCCGGCGATGCGCACCCAGAGGTCCTCGGCGTCGCGGTCACCGGGGTGGACGCTGGGACGCAGCCGGGCGGGGTCGAGCCCGTAGCCCTGGGTGAGCAGCTCCCAGGCGAGGCTGATCGCCCCCTCCTTGAAGTAGTCGCCGAAGGAGAAGTTGCCGAGCATCTCGAAGAAGGTGTGGTGGCGCGGGGAGCGCCCCACCTCCTCGATGTCCGGGGTGCGGATGCACTTCTGGCAGGAGGTGGCACGCGGCGCGGGAGGGGTCCGCAGCCCGAGGAAGTAGGGCTTCAGCGGCACCATCCCGGCCACGGTGAAGAGCACCGAGGGATCATCGTGGGTGACGAGCGAGGCGCTCGGCAGCCGGCGATGCCCCCGGCTCTCGAAGAAGTGGAGAAAACGTTCCCGGATCTCTGGGCTGCGCACGGGCTCACTGGGTGAAGGGCCCGCGGAGACCGTCGCCGGCGGCGGCTGCGGGCAGGGGGATCATACCGGCGGAGGCTCGGGGAACTCCCGCCGCATCCGCTCCAGGGCCGCCCGCTGCAGCCGGGAGACGTGCATCTGGGAGATTCCCAGCCGCTTCGCCACCTCGGTCTGGGGGAGCTGCTCGAAGAAGCGCAGCAGCATGATCTGGCGCTCGCGCGGGGAGAGGTGGGCCATCGCCTGCTCCAGCACCGCCTTCATCTCCACCCGCTCGAGGTTCTCGTCCTCCTGCCCGAGGCGCTCGCCCAGCTCCGAGCCGTCCTCCTCGTCGCGGCCCGGACGGGAGGCGTCGAGGGAGATGGTGTGCTGCGCGGGCGAGACCTCGAGGGCGGCCAGAACCTCGTCGGGCTCGAGGCCGAGCCGCTCCGCGATCTCCGCCACCGACGGCTGCCGCCCCAGCTCCTGGGACAGCTGCTCCTGGGCCCGCATCGCCCGGGTGTAGTTCTCCTGGAGCCGGCGCGGCACCCGGATCGACCACGACCGGTCCCGGAAGTGGCGCCGGATCTCGCCCATGATGGTCGGGGTCGCGAAGGTGCTGAACTCGTTCTCGAGCGACGGGTCGAAGCGCTCGATCGCCTGGATCAGGCCGAGGAATCCGACCTGTTCGATGTCCTCGAGCGGCTCGCCGCGGTTGGCGAAGCGCCGCGCGATGAAGCGCACCAGGTCGGCGTTGAGATCGACGAGGCGCTCGCGGACGGCGGGTTCGTGGTGGGCGGCGTACTCGCGGAGCAGCCGCCGCATCTCGTCGCGCTCGGGGGTGTTCGCGGGCTTGGGCAGGGTGCGGACGCGCGCCGGGGCGGCCTCGGCGGCGGGCTGCTCCTCGCCGGTGGTGGTGGCGCTGTCGACCTGCTCCGCAGTCACGGAGGGCATGGTCTCAGAGAGCGACCTGTGGAGGCGGCGATGCCGCCTGTCCCCCGGCGCCCCGGCCTCGAGCGTGTAGTGAGTGTCGCGCAAAATCGAGGAGGGAATGACATGCGGAGCTCCACGCTCCTGTTGGCCGGTGTGTCCGCCGTCAGCATCGCCGCCGCAACCACCGCCGCCGCCGGTCCGCTTGGCCATCAGCGCCTCGCCGCAGCCCCGGGAGCGCTGTCGCAGCCGCTGAGCGCGAGCCTCACCACCGCCGCCACCCCCGACTTCGGACGGAGGAAGGGCAACCCCGGAGCCCCCACCCCCGCCGCCACCAAGGTCACGCTCACCGAGGCCAACAGCGGCCAGACGATCACCGTGAAGCCGGGCACCGAGATCGACGTCACCCTCAAGCCCGACTCCAACCAGCGCTGGAGCCAGCCCCGCAGCGACCATCCGCAGACGGTCAGCGGCGGCCGCGGCGGCCGCGGCTCCGGCTGGGGCGGCCGTGGCGGCCATCAGGCCGGCCCCGATCTCGGCCCCGGAGGCAGGGGCGACGGCAGCACCCACGCCGTCTTCATGGCGCACCGCGCCGGCGACGCCACCCTGAGCTCCGCCGAGCGCAGCGGCGGCCTCCTTCTCCTCAGGCCTCCCACGACCGGCAAGAGCTGGAGCGTGAAGGTCACCGTGTCCGGCCCTGCCCCCGCAGCGCCGAAGCACGCCGCGCCGGCGGCGGTCGAGCCCGCCACTCCGGCGGCTCCGTCGGCGACGGCGATGGACGTCTCCCGCCTGGTCACCCCCGTGGCCCCGGCGGTGCAGCGTCTCCTGGTGACCCTGCCCAGCCTCTGAGCCGGCTGCGGGCGGCCGTCCGATCGGGCGGCCGCCCATCCGGCGCGTTGAGCGGACGTGGAGCGGCCGTTGAGAGCGCGCGAAGCGGTGGATGGCACGCTCTGACCCATCGCGGGCCCAGATGAGCAGGGTGAGCAGATGGCGACGATGACCACCACCGACCGCATTCGCATCGCAGTCCACGCTGACGACGCCATCTCCCGGGCGGGGCTGCTCGCCCAGCTTCGACACCGCCCCGAGCTGCTGCTCACCGACGACGGATGCGACGCGGCGGTGGTGGTGGTGCTCGCCGACGAGGTCGACGCGGCGACGCTCCGGACCATCAGGGCGTGCCGCCGGACCACCGCCGCGCAGGTGGTGCTCATCGCCAGCCGCCTCGACGACGACGCCCTGCTCGCCGCCGTGGAGGCGGGGGCGGTGAGCCTGCTGCTCCGCGCCGCCGCCAGCGTCGGCGCCGTGATCGAGGCGGTGCGGGTCGCCGAGCAGGGCTCGGGCAGCATGCCCCCCGAGCTGCTCGGACGGCTGCTCGACCGGGTGGGCCGGCTGCAGCGCGACGTGCTCGAGCCGCGCGGGCTCAGGGTCTCCGGCCTCACCGAGCGGGAGACCAAGGTGCTCCGGTTGATCGCCGAGGGCTACGACACCGTCGAGGTGGGACGGCGCCTCTTCTACTCCGATCGCACGGTGAAGAACATCGTCCACGACATCACCACCCGGCTCCACCTCCGCAACCGGGTCCACGCCGTCGCCTACGCGCTGCGCCAGGGACTCATCTGAGCGTCTGGGCACACCGATGGCAGCTCACATCGACGACTCGCCGGGCTCCCGCTGATGGCGACGCGGGTGGTGCTCGATCCCGCCCAGCTGACCGTGGAGCCCGGTGCGGAGGCGGTCTGCACCGTCCGGGTCCGCAACGACGGGACGGTCGTCGACGAGTTCGTCGCCGACGTGGTCGGCGAGGTGCTGCCCTGGGCCATCGCGGAGACCGACTCGGTCCGCCTCTTCCCCGGCGACGAGGGCGCGATCGTCCTCCACCTGCGCCCGCCGCGCACCCACCGGCTGATCCCGGGCACGATCCCGTTCGGGGTCCGCGTCGTCGCCACCAGCGCGGGGGACGGCTCGGCGGTGGTCGAGGAGGGCGGCGTCCACATCACCGCCTTCCACGAGGTCCAGGCGGTGCTCACCCCGCGCCGCTCGCGGGCGAGGATCACCGGCCGCCACCGGGTCACCGTCACCAACCACGGCAACGTCTCCACCGAGGTGCGGCTCACCGGGTCGGATCCCGACGACGTCCTCGACGTCCGCTTTCGGAAGCCGGCCTTCGAGCTCGCAGCCGGCGCGGTGCGCCGGGTGCGAACCCTGGTGCGCCCCGCCACGCTGTCACTCAACGCCGGGACCGAGCCGCACCAGTTCCAGGTCGCGGTGGAGGCCGACGAGGTGCTCCGCATCGACCTCGACGGCGCCATCGTGGTGCGCTCGGTGGTGCCCGCCTGGGTGCCCATCGCCGTGGCCGTGCTGGTGGCGGCCATCGTGCTCCTGGTCGGCCTGCTCCGCCGGGAGAGCGTGCAGACGCTGGCCACCACCGGCTCGCTCGGAGCTGTCACGCCCAACGCCGCCGCGGTCCCGGCGAGCGGCTCCGGGGGCAAGGCGGCCGCCGACTCCGCCGCGGCCGGCGGGGGCGGCGCGGCCAGGTCCGGAGGCACCGCCGCCGCCTCCGGGCCGGCAGCCGCGACCCCGGCCGCCCCCGGCGGCGGCGGGCTGTCGGCGATCGAGGCGAGCTGCCTCGCCGGCACCCCGGTGCCCCGGGGCAGCCGCTACCCGGCGGACGGCACCGCCCTGGACGCCGGACCGGACCACCAGGACGGCACCCTGACCGGAGCCACCGGGTACGCGCCGGGCCCCACCGGCGCCGGCTCCGACCAGGCGTTCTCGATGACCGGCGGCACCAGCGGGGTCGATCTCGGCCGGAACGTCGGCGAGCTGGGCGCGGCCGGCTTCTGCGTGGAGCTCGCGGTCGACACCACGGCCCGGGTGCCGCAGGCGCTGCTGGGGAACCGGAGGGCGGCCGACGGGGTGGGCTCGTGGGACATCCGCCTGCAGAGCTCGGGGATGCCATACGCGGAGCTCGGCTCGGTGGTGGTGCCCGGATACGCGGCGGTCAACGACGGCGCCTGGCATCACATCTGCCTCATCCGCAGCGACGCCCTGGTCAACCTCTACGTCGACCGCAGGCTGGTGGGCACCGCCAACACCGTGCCCCCCGCCGGCCTCTCCGACGGCGCCGCGACCCACCTGGGGTGGGACGGCTTCCTCCCCTTCACCGGCAGCATCGACGGCGTGGTGGTGGTCAGGGGATGAGAGCGTCGCGTGCGATGACGCGACGGAGGCCGCTTCGGTGGCTCGCCGCGGTCGCCGCCGTGGAGCTGGTGGTCGGGGTCGCACTGCCCCTCGCCGGATGGGCGGACGGTCCCGTCGGACCGGCGGGCGCCGGCCTGGAGGGAACCGGCGGGCAGCCGTCCGACCTGGCGGACGCACCGCCCGGCTGCGCCGCCGACCTGGTCACCGTCGTCCTCTGCGACCTGGTCGGCTCCCCGCTGCTCCCCGGCCGGCAGCTCCCCCCGGCCCCCGGCCCGCCGGCTCCTGCCCCGCGTCCGCCGGCGCCCCGAGCAGCGCTGAGCCCGCCCGTGGCCGGCCCGGCCGCACCACCCCCCGACCCGGCGGTCTCCGAGCCTCCCTCGCTGGCCGAGCTGCTCGCGGTTCTGCTGCGCCCCCTGTCGCGGGAGCGGCCGGGGCTCGGCCACTTCGTCCCCGGCCAGGCCGCGACCGCCGCCACAGCCCTCGGTGTCCTCGCCCCGGCGCCACCGCCGCAGGAGCAGCCGGTCGCGACCACGCTGCGCGGTCGCGGCTCGATGCCCTGGGTGCCGCTCGGCGCCGTCGTCCTAGCGACGCTGACCGCGCTGCTCGCCGGCCGGGGTGGGTGGCGCAGCCCTCGACCCTCACCGCCCCAGCGCCGCAGCCCCCGACTGTCCACGCGAGCGGCCCGGCTCGCCGCCGTCCTGGCGCTGGTGGGGGGCATCGCTCCGCTGTCCAGCTCGACCGGACCCCCGCTCGCCGCCCGGCCGGCTCCGCCGGCGCCCGGGTTCGAGTGGGTGGCACCCGCGGTGGCGCTGATCGCGACCACCTCTCCCACCTCCCCGGGCACGCCAGGGGCGGCCGCCGCCTCCCCGGCGACCCCGACGGCGTGGACCCGGCTGCTCGAGGTCGAGCGAGACCTGGTCGGCCAGGGTGACCTGCTCGCCCGCGAGGAGGCCGCGGTGGGCCGGCTGGCGCGGCTGGTCAGCGGACACGTCGCCGACCCCGACGGGCCCGGGGCGACCGGCCCCTCGCGCGCCCTGCAGGCCCAGTCGGCGGCGCTCTCCCGCCTGCTGGTCCTGCACCGCACCACCAGCGCCGCCTATGTGCAGCGGCTCTCCGACGAGTACGCCGTCTACCACGAGGCGGCCGGCGACGCCGCGTGCCGTCGCGAGCTCCTCGACGGGGTCGCGGGCGCCGGGGACCCGCGGGCCCGCGCGGTCGTGGTCGCCGATCTGGAGATCCTCACCACCCAGGTGAACCAGGAGGCGGCGATCGCCGCGGCGGCCTCCCGGCTCGCCGCCGCCGCGCGGCTCGATCCCGCCCAGCTCGAGGCCATCCGGCGCCACGACCGCTTCGTCGTTCCCGAGGTGGCGCCGGTGAGCCAGTGGTTCGGGCCCAGCGATCTCTCCTTCGAGCCCCCACTCAGCTACGGAGGGGTCTTCCACCGCCACTTCCACACCGGGATCGACATCGCCGGAGCGATGGACACGCCGCTGCACGCCGCCGCCGACGGGGTGGTGCTGCTCGCCACCCAGAGCGTCGACGGCGCCGGCAGGCTGGTGGGCTACGGCAACTACGTGGTCGTCGCCCACGCCGACGGCTTCCTCACCCTCTACGGGCACCTCGACCGCATCGCGGTGCGCACCGGCGACCCGATCCGCCAGGGCCAGGTCATCGGCCTCGAGGGCAACACCGGCCTGTCGACCGGCCCCCACGTCCACTTCGAGGTGCGCCAGGGTGGCCTGCTCCTCGATCCCGCGGCCTTCGTTGGCGGCCAGCTCGAGGGGTGAGGATGAGGCCGAGCCAGGAAGCGCCATCTGCCCGAAGAGGCGCGCACTCCCGCCGGTCAGTTCCGGGTGAACATCTCCACCTCGGTCAGTGACAGGGCGTTGCCCTGCGCCGACGGGTAGACGGAGACGACCCGGATCTCCAGCTGGGTCACGCCGCCGCCATGGTCGATGTCGACCTGCTGCGGCGCCGCCTGGTCGGCCAGGTGGATGTCCTGCGAGGCGCCGTTGGACAGGGCGATGTGCAGCTGCCGCGGCCGCGGCTCGGAGGCGAAGTTCGAGGGCGAGCCGGAGGTGAAGAGCATGGCGTCGATGGTCGCCGGCTGAGCGAAGGTCAGCAGCAGGGTCGGCTGCGGATCGGGGCCGAGCTCGGCCGCCCAGCAGGTGTTCTTGAAGCCGTCGACGGCGGCGGAGGCGGGATGGTCGGCGAGCTGCGAGCTCGCCGTGGCGGTCAGCGCGTGCACCGGGCTGAAGGAGGGGCTGAACAGCCGCTGGACCGCGGTCCGCCCCGCCGCCGCCTGGGCGTTGACCGCCTGACGGAAGGGCGGAACCGCCGCATAGGCGAGCATCAGCACCACCACCAGAAGGCTGAGGCTGGAGCGCGCCACCCGGATGTAGTTGACGGTGAGCACGTGCCGCCGATGCCGCTTGCGGCCGATCCCCGCGACCGCCGCCCCGGCGTCGGGGACCGGGCGGCGGAGGATCCGGTCGACCAGCCGCCGCACCCGCTGCCACCAGCGCCGGTACCAGGGCACCGAGGGCACGTGCACGATGGCGGCCGCCAGCGAGGTGCCGCAGCGGCTGCAGAACTTGCGCTCCGGGTCGTTGGCCTCCCCGCACGCGCGGCAGGCCAGGTCGCCGGGGCGGAACTCCCGGCTCGGATCCGCCGGCCGGATGGTGCGGCGCCGGGAGGCCGCCGGTCTGACCGCTGCCGGTGCGATCGCCGGCGGCGCCGGGGCGGGGGCACCGGGCGGCCGGGGAGGCCCCGCTGCTGCGGCAGGCGCCCCCGGCACCGGTCCGGGGGGAGACGGCGGCGGCGCGGGTGGAGCCGCAACCGCCACCGCCGCCCGCACCCCCGGTACGACCGGCGGCGGCGCCAGGGGCGGTGCGGGCGGCAGCGCGAGCGCGGAAGGACGGGGGACCGGCGGCACCGGAGGAGCGCCCGCCGTCGGAGGACCGGGCACCGGGGGCGGCGGCGGGGGCGGCGCGCCCGCCGCCGGCGGGCGGGGCTGCGGCGGCGGCAGCGGCGGGGCCGGCGGCAGCGGCGGGGCCGGTGTTGCCAATGGCGGCGACGGCGGCCTTAACGGGAACGGGACCGGTGCTGCGACCATCACCAACACGTCGTCGTTGGCCGGCGGCGCCGGCGCCAACGGAGGCGACGTCTTCGGCGGCTTCGGCCTCTTCGGCGACGGCGGCGGCGGCGGCGGCGGGGCAGGCGGTTACGG
>DASXNK010000173.1 GCA_036495095.1 Candidatus Dormiibacterota bacterium
CGCGGCCGGGCTCGGAGCCCGCGGCGAGGTGGTGCCGCTCGACGGCGACCGCTCCCTGGTGGCCGCGCTGGCGCCGCTGGGAATGGCGCCCACCGCCCGCTGATCCCCCGTCACAGTCGTGGGCTTTGTGGCATTGCCAGGGGTTTCGCGAGATCCAGGTTGTGGTGCAGTCCCCGTACCCTGGACAATGTGATCGCTTCATGCCGCGACTCCTCCTTGTGCTCTGCGCCCTCGCCTCCGCCGCCGCCATCGCGGGCTGCGGCGCCGGGAGCGTGCCCGCCGGCGCGCTGAGCCCGCCGCGGACCGGCGACACCGCCCCGGCGGCGCCCGACCCGGTGGCCCACTCGGTCTCCGCGGTGGTCTCCGCGCTGGCCAGGGAGCGGGCGCGGGCCGCGGAGAGCGCGCCGGCGGCCCCGGTGATCGCCCCCCGGCCGGTGGCGGTGTGGCAACCACCCCCCGCGCCGCCGCCGCCGCCGTCGTCGACCGCCGCCGCGCCCACGACCGGCCCCAACCCGATCATCGCCCTCGGCGACAGCCTCACCTTCGGCTGGGGCCGCGGCGCCTCGTCCGCCCCCTACGGTCCCGCCCCGGCCCACAGCTATCCCTGGTACGTGGAGCAGGACCTCGGCGTGCCCGTCATCAACGCGGGGATCAGCGGGACCACCGCCCGGGAGGTCCTCGACCCCGCCTCCGAGCCTCACCACCCGCGCCCGGCGTCGCTGCAGCTGCCCGCGCTGCTCGCCCGGCACCCGCGGCTGGTGATCCTGTCCTTCGGGAGCAACGAGGTGCAGCGCGGCTGGCCGGTGTCGCAGACGGCGGCGGACCTCGACCGCCTGCTCGCCCGGGTCACCGGCACCGGCGTCCCGGTGCTGGTGGTGGGCACCCACGTCGACTGCGAGGCCGACCCGTGCCAGGGTCCCTCGCCCGGGTACACGAGGCAGCGGTACCTGTCCAACTGGGACGCCGCCCTGAGCCAGCTGGCCAGCCGCTACCAGGCCGGGCTGGTGCTCGACGTCGAGCGCGGCTTCGGCCGCGACGACCTCACCGACTGGATCCACCCCACCGCCCTCGGCTACTGGCGGATGGCGCAGCGCATCGAGCCCGAGGTGGTGGCGGTGCTGCAGCGCCAGGGTCAGCGAGGCCCCGGCGCCCACCCCGCCCCACGGCTGCCGGCCGGCGGGGAGTGGGGCCCGCCGTCGCGGCCGGCCCCGGACCCGGCGCCGCCGCCCGAGCCCCGGGGGCAGAGCGAGATGTGGCCCGGCGGGCCCCACGAGTTCCTTCCGTGGAACCTGGAGCGGCTGCTCGCGATCCTCGATCACCTTGGTGACACGCCGCCGCGGGCGACGCCGCCACCGCCCCCGGACGCGGTTCCGATCACCTGATCGGGGCACATACCGCAAGCTAGCAGGGTGCCTGATCGTTCCATACAGTGCCGAATTCAGGGCAACCGGCAGTTCCGGGTCAGGTGAGGTGATGACGAGCACTGTGGCGGGCCGTACCGAGGGACACCCCGTGTCCGGGGACCGGAGGGGTCTCGAGAGGTCGAACAACTTCACGCTGATCCGCGTCATCGCGGCGGCGTTGGTGATCTTCGACCACTCCTACCGCCTGGTCGGCCAGCCGCCTCCGCTCACCGCCTTCCTCGGCTACACGGACATCGGCACCATCGCCGTCTACACCTTCTTCATCATGAGCGGCCACCTGCTGCTCAGCAGCTGGAAGGCGAACCCGCGGTGGTTCCTCTTCTTCTTCAAGCGCTTCATGCGGATCATGCCCGGCCTGGCCTTCGCGCTCCTCTTCGGAGCACTGGTGGTCGGCCCGCTGATGACCACCGTCCCGATCGGTGACTACCTCCACTCCTCGCAGACGCACGAGTACGTCACCCAGAACCTGATGCTGTTCCACCCGCTGTACGACCTGCCCGGCGTCTTCGGCCCCGGCCACAACCCCTTCACCGCCGTCAACGGCTCGATCTGGACGCTCTGCTACGAGGTCACCCTGTACTTCCTGGTCCCGGTGCTGGGGCTGGTGATGCTCCGCCGCCACCGCACCGCGGGCACCGTGGTGCTGCTCGGCCTCGCGGCGCTGCCCTGGGACCGGCTGGGCGCGATGATGCCGGTCACCTGGCTCGTGACCACCTACCTGGAGATCTTCACCCGCTACTTCGTGGTCGGCGCGGTTCTCTACGCCCACCGCGACCGCATCCCCCGGCGCTGGTTCATCGCGCTGGGTCTCGCCGCCGTGTGGATCGTGTCGCTCGGCCATCCCTGGGCGCCGTGGGTCAGCTACGCGGTGCTCCCCTACGAGGTGGTGTACCTGGCGCGGCTGCGGATCCCGCTGGTGGCCGGAGCCTTCCAGCGCCGTGACCCCTCCTACGGCATGTACCTGCTCGCCTTCCCGATGCAGCAGGCGGTGATCAGCATCGCCCGCGGCCACATCGCGCCGTTCACCCTCTTCCTCGTCTCCACGCCGCTGACGGTCTGCCTCGCGCTCGTCTCCTGGCACTTCGTCGAGGCGCCGGGGATGCGGATGCGGGGCACCCTGTCCCGGCAGCGGGTCCGCCTCGGCGCCCTCGCCGGAGCGGGCGGCCTGGTCCTTCCGCGCCGGATCATGGTGACCGCCGCGGCCGGCGCCATCGCCGGCGTCCTCGCCGCCCTCGGCGCCTACGGGATGGAGCGCGGCGCCGCTCCCGGCCAGGTGATCGCCTCGGCCGCCACCGTCGGCCGCCCCGCCACCATCGCAGCCTCGCCGGCGATCCTGGTGCCGCGCCTCCTGCCGATCACCGCCCGGCCGTTCACGGCCGCCGCCGCGGCACAGCGTCCGAAGCCGGTGCTCATCTACCTCCACGGCCTCGGCGAGTCGCCGCTGAAGCCGGCCCTGCCCGACCTGCTCAGCGCGGCGGCCGCGGACGGCTACCAGGTCATCTTCACCGACGAGGGCGGCCCGACCACCTGGGGGAACCGGGCCGCCGTCGCCGCCGTGATGGCGCTGAAGGCGAAGTACAGCCCGGACCGTCCGGTCACCCTGGTCGGCTGCTCGATGGGCACGCTCACCCTGCTCAGCTACGTCGCCGCCGCCGCGCCCGGCTCGGTGTCCGCCGCCGTCGGCCTGCTTCCCTTCAGCCACCTCCCGACCACCGAGCACCTGGACACGATCCTTCCGTCGGGCGCCACCAATCCCCCGCAGACGATCAACATCCCGTACCAGATGTGGTGGGGCACCAAGGACCTGCACGCCGGGCCGCCCACCATCCACGGCCCCCACGTCTCGTCGGTGCCGATGGTCGGGCTGGGCCACGACATCCCCATCCCCTACGACCTCCACGAGATCTTCAGCTTCCTCGACGGGTACCGCGCCCAGTAGCTGTGGCATCATCCCGCGGGATGGACAGCACCCCCTCGGTCGCGGTCCAGGTGGTGCTCCACCAGTCCTCCCGCTGGCTGCCCAGACTGGTCCGGGGCCTCGAGCTGCTCGAGTATCCGCGCGACCGGCTGCGGGTGCGGATGCTGAACAACAGCCCCGGCGACGAGAGCCGCGCCGTGCTCGACCGGCTGGCGCCCGACCTCGCGATCGAGTACGAGGACTCGGCCGGCGGCAACCTGGGGTTCGGCCGGGCGCACAACCTGCTCGCCGGCGGGGCGGATGCCGGCACCGACCTCCTGCTCCTGCTCAACCCCGACGCGATCCCCTTCCACGACTGCCTGCTGCGCCTGGTCGAGCGCGCCCGGGCGACGCCGGAGGCGGCCCTGGTCGAGGCCTGCCAGTTCCCCAACGAGCATCCCAAGGCGTACGACCCGGATACCGGGGCGACCAGCTGGTGCAGCGCCGCCTGCCTGCTGGTGCGCACCTCCGCGTTCCGGGAGGTGGGCGGTTTCGACGACCGCATCTTCCTCTACTGCGAGGACGTCGACCTCAGCTGGCGCTGCTGGCTGGCGGGCCACAGCTGCATCCTCGAGCCCTCGGCGCGGTGCGTGCACGTGACCCAGCACGCCGACCACGGCAAGGACCTCAGCGGCGAGATCTACCACGGCTACGTCGGCGGGCTCTTCCTCCGCCAGCGGTACTTCGGAGCCAGCGCGGTGCAGCGCTACACCGAGATGATCCGCGCCTCCGCACCGGGGGAGCTGGCGGGCCGCGCCCTGCGCGCCTTCGGGTCGATCAGGCCGGAGACCCTGGCGCTGTCCCATCCGCGGATCGTCGACCTGCCCGACTACAACTATGCCCCGCTCCGCTGGTAGCCACGAGCCCGGGCGCCTCGACGTCGTGATCGCCACCCGCGACGGCCGCCTCCCGCTGCTGCGCGACGCGCTCTACTCGGTGGCGGCGCTCACCCATGCCGCGGTCCGCGCGGTGGTGGTGGTGCAGAGCGCCGACCCCGCCCACCCCGGGCGGGTGGGCGAGCTCACCCGCCACCTGCGCGGCCTCGTCGAGACCCGGGTGGTGGTGGTGGAGGACGCCGGCCGCACCCGCGGACACCTGCTCAATGCCGGCCTCGACGCGGCCGGCGGCGAGTTCGTCTGCGTCCTCGACGACGGCGACGTGCTCTATCCGCAGTTCGCCGCCGTGCTGATCGGCGAGCTCACCGCCCGGCCGCAGCTGAGCGCCGCCTGCGGCGCCACCGTCCGCTGCTCGGGGCGGCTGACCGCGCACGGATTCGTCGCCGAGCACAAGGCGACCTGGGCGCCCGAGCCCCTCGATCGCATCCGCCTGCTCCTCGACGGCCCCCTCCAGCCGCTCGCCGCGGTGTACCGGCGCGCCGACCTCGCCGGCGCCGGCATCCGCTTCGACGAGAGCCTGGAGGCGCTCGAGGAGTGGGAGCTGCTGCGCCGGCTCTGCCGCCGGCACGAGGTCGCCTCGGTGCCCCACCCGGTGGCCGAGCTCCGCAGCGCCCGCGGCGCCGCCGGGGTCGCTGCCGAGGTCGAGGCGGTGCGCGAGCGCGCCCGCGCGGCGATCCTGGAGAGGGCCGCCGGCGAGACCCTGGTGCTGACCGAGGCGGAGCTGCGCACCCTCGCGTCCGCTGCGGAGCGGGAGCGCCAGGCACTCGCCGCCGAGACCGCCCGCGCCGCCGCCCTGGCCGCCGAGCTCGCCGCCGCCCGCCTCCAGCTGGACTCGCTGCGGACGTCACCGGTGCTGCGCGCCTACCGCGGCCTCCGCCGCACCGGCCTGCACCGCCCGCTCCGGGCGGTCTACCGGCTGATCCAGCCCCGCCCCGCCGACCGCTGATCCCGGTCCGACCGGCTACCGGTACGACAGCTCCTTGAAGGAGTCGATGTGCGGCGAGATGTAGGGGTCCGCACCACCCGGACGCAGCGGGTCCCAGCGCTGGATGAAGAGGCCGGTGTCCTCGGGGAGGACGAGGCTGCGGCTGCGACTCGCCGAGTGATGGTGGACCAGCTCCGCGAGCGGGGAGTAGACGTTGCGGTAGCCGCGGTCGCGCAGCCGCAGGCAGAAGTCGATGTCGTTGTACATCACCCGCAGCCGCTCGTCGAAACCGCCCACCTCCTCCCAGAGCGATCGCTTGACCATCAGGCAGGCGCCGGTGACCGCGCTGACGGTGCGGGTGCAGCGTCCCATGCCGAAGTAGTGGGAGATGTCGAGGTGGTCGGCGGGCTGGTTCTCGCCACCCACC
>DASXNK010000174.1 GCA_036495095.1 Candidatus Dormiibacterota bacterium
GCGCAGCTGCGCACTCCCGCCCGGCGCCACTCCCCGCCGTCCGCGAATGCACAGACCAGCTCCGCCATCCGCGCCGAATCGGCATGCATCCGCACCGAGAGATCGTGCATCTCACACTCGGGCGCCAGGCTGGAAGGCTCGGAGTGACTGTCGGGCATTGCGCTCATCACAAAGCAATGATAGCAAACAGACGTTCGTATTGCAAGCAAACACCCGCCCCGCGCAAACCGCCCGCACTGCAAACGCAAAGCCGCCGTATTCCCCTCCCCCCCTGGCCAGACCCAAATATGCGCAGCGCAATGCCAAAACACACACCGACCGACATCAGCGCATACCAAGCCCTCAGTGGTGTCCACCTCCTCTCCCGAACCGGCGCCCCCCGGGCGGCTCCGCGATCGGCTTCGTCGAGGCTCCGCCCGGGATCACCGACCACGCCACCAGGCCGCATGATGGCGCCGTGAAGGCGTCCGGCCGCAGGCTCACCCTCGCACTCGCCCTGGCAGGCAGCCTGCTCGCCAGCGGGGAGGTCTCGGCCGCCACCGCCCGGGTCCACGACGACGCCGGGCTGCTCGGCCCGTCCGACCGCGCCGAGGTCGAGCGCCGGGCCGCCACCGTGGCCGCGGCGGGATCGCCGGTGGTGGTGACGCTGCGCCACCTCGACGAGAGCCAGGACCAGACCGTGGCCGACGCCCGGGCGCTGATGACGGCGGAGCATGTCGAGTCCACGCCCGGCGCCCACGATGGCGTGGTGGTGCTGGTCAGCCTGCTCCCCGGCAGCCCCCGGCACGGCACCGCGGCGATCTATGCCGGCCAGGCGCTGCTCGACGGCCGCCTCCCCGAGGGTGAGCTGCAGCGGATCTACGACGACGTCATGGCGCCCCACCTCGTCGCCGGCGAGGTGGCGGCGGCGGTCGACGCCGGTCTGACCGCGGTCGCTCGCGACCTCCGCGAGGGACCGCCCCGCCCCTCGGCGGCGGTGACGGCCGCATCCGCGGTGACCCGCTTCGGGCTCGACCCCGCTGCGCTGCTGCTGCTCGTTCTCGTGTCGGTGACAGCGGCGCGGGTGTGGCGCCGGCGGAGCGCGGTGACCGTGGGCGCGGAGGTGGGTCCCGCGTCAGCCGCTGACGCGCCGCCGGCGATCGCCGGCGCCCTCTGGCAGGGGCACGTCCACCCGTCCCTGGCGCGCGCCACCCTCCTCGACCTCGCCCGCCGCGGAGCGCTGCGGATGGAGGGAGGGCGCAAGGTCCCGCTGCGGCTCCGCTGCGTCGACGTCAGCGGGGTCCGCACCCCCTGGGAGCGTGAGCTGTGGATGGCGCTGGCCGTCGCCGCCGACGGCGACGGGTGGGTCGGCCGCCGCCCGCTCGGCAGGGTGCTGAGCCGGCCGCAGCGGATGCTCGCCACGCTCCGCGAGGAGCTGTGCGGGCGCGGACTGTTCGAGTCGCGGATGACGGAGATCCGGCGGCCGCTGCTCCTCGGCGGCGCCGCCGGCCTGCTCCTCGCCACGGTCACCGCGGGCACCGCCGTCGCAGGGCTCGAACCCTGGGGATGGCTTGGCGTCGTCGCCGCCGGGTCCGCCGCGTTCGTCGGGTTCTCGGTGGCATCCCGCCTTCCCGAGGTCACCGCCGAGGGCCGGACCGCCGCTGCCCCCTGGGAGGCCTACCGGCGGGAGCTCGCGGCGCGATTCCGCCTTCTCGAGGATCACATCGACTGGGACGAGCATCTCGCCCACGCCGTCGCCCTCCATCTCGATCGGGAGCTGAGCGGCCGGCTGCTCCGCGACAGCCGGGCGGGGTACGCGCCCGCCTGGGCCGACCTCCGCGACCAGCGGGCGGGCGACTTCGGCGGCATGTGGGTGGTGTTCGGTGACACCGGCGCTGGCGGCTCCGGCGGGGGCGGTGGCGACGGCGGAGGGGCCGGTGCCGGTGGCGGCGGCGCCGGGGGCGGGTTCTGACCCCGCGACCCTCGACCCCCACGGCCGGGCGTCCGGACGGGACAATGCAGCCCGCCGTGATCGAGCCCGCATCGCCGCGCACCCGCGCCGCCGGCGCCCTCCTCGCCGCCCTCCTCGCCGGCGCGGTCTCGGGATGCGGCGAGCCGGTGGCCTCGGGCCTGCCCGGCACCGGCGCCGTCGCCACCGGCCCGGCGCTCGCGGCCCCGGCGACCACCGCGCCGCCCCGGGGGGCTCCCGGCCACGGCTGCCGCCTCCCCCTGAGCGGCCGGACCGCCGGGGGCCGCGAGGGGGTGGGCTTCGTCCAGCTCGCCAACGGCAGCGCGGTGGCCGACCCCTCCGGCGGAGTGCTGCCGGGGAGCGGTCAGGACCCCCGCAGCCGCACCGCCGCGGCGCCGGTGCTCCACGGCGCCGCCGGGGCGTCCCCGAGCTACGACCGCGCCGCCGGCCGCTGGGTGCCCGCGCCCCCGGCGGCGGTGGCCGCCGACGGGCTCGGCTACGCCTACGGGGCCGGCGACGGCGTCCACCTCGTCGACGTCCGCGGCGCCGCCGACCGGGTGCTCGGCGGCGGCGGCGACCTCGAGGTGCTCGCCGTCCGGGCCGAGGGGGTCTACGCGGTCCACCGCCGCCAGGCCGGGGGTGCCACCGACGGCCTGCTGCTCCTCGATCCGGCGAGCGGGGCGGCGCGCAGCCTGCGTCCCACCGAGGCCGGGGTGGAGTGGGCGGCGGTCGGGGGCGGGGCGGTGTGGGGGGTCGCGGTGCTGCCCGGCGGCGGTGCCGACGAGCTCTGGCGTCTCGACCCGGCGACCGGAGGGGTCACCGTCTGGTACCACCGCCAGGGCGCGGGTCTCCGCGTCGTCGGGGTCGATGGCGAGGGCCAGCCGCTGGTGCAGGTGGCCGCCCCGCAGTCCAGCTCGGTGTGGCTGGTCACGGCGCCGGGACAGGCGCACCAGGTCTCGGACGACGCCCCCGGCGGGGACGACACCCCGGGCTACCCGGTGTCGGTCACCGACGCCGGCGGGGTCTGGATGTCGGACGACGGCGGCACCCTCTACCGCTTCAGCAGGTCGACCGGGCTGCGGAGGGTCGACATCCCCCGCCTGCTCCCCACCGGGCAGCGGGTGGCCGGCGGCTGTTCGTAGGGCCCGGTCCACGGTGGACCGCAGCCATCAGCAAGACCCTGGGTGCACAACTCCGGAGATCGGTGCTTGCGCCTGCTTGAGGTAGATTGCGCGGGGTGGCCAGATTCCTTCTCCGCAGGCTGCTCAACTACACCGTCCTCGTGGCCCTGGCCACCGCGCTGGGCTACTTCCTCGCCGGCGCCACCCTCCATCCCCGCGCCAACTACGAGGGGCGCAACCCCCCGCTCCCGGCGGCGGTGATCGACAAGCAGCTGGACGAGCTCAACCTCAACGACCACACCCCGGTGGTCCAGCGCTTCGGCCGCTGGCTGGGCGGGGTGACCCACGGCGACTTCGGAAAGACCGTGGCCGGGGACTCGGTGACCACGGAGATGACCCGGCGGATGGGGGTGAGCCTGCGCCTCCTGCTCCTCGGCTCGGTGCTCGGCGGGGTGATCGGGGTCGGGGTGGGGGTTCTCGGCGCCGTCCGCCAGTACCGGCTCAGCGACTACGCCACCACCGCCCTGTCCTTCCTGATCCTCTCCACGCCCGTCTTCCTCGTCGCGGTGCTGCTCAAGCTGTCGGCGCTGAATCTGAACCAGCTCACCGGGGCCCAACTGCTCGACTACACCGGCGAGTACACCCCGGGGCTGACCGGCGGGACGCTGCACATCCTCCTCGACCGGGTCAGTCACCTCATCCTGCCGACGCTCTCGATCGTTCTCGGCCAGGCCGCGTTCTTCAGCCGCTACCAGCGCAACGCCATGCTCGACGTGCTCGGCAGCGACTTCCTCCGCACCGCCCAGGCCAAGGGGCTGCGCCGCCGCCAGGCGCTGATCAAGCATGGGCTGCGCACCGCGCTCATCCCCATGGCCACGTTCTTCGCCTACAACTTCGGCCTGCTGCTCACCGGCGCCGCCTTCACCGAGAAGATCTTCGGCTGGCACGGCATGGGCGAGTGGTTCGTCGACTCGGTGTCGAACAACGACGTCAACGTGGTGGTGGCGGTGACCCTCTTCGCCGCCGTGCTGGTGCTGATCGCCGGCCTGCTCTCCGACCTCGCCTACGCCGTCCTCGACCCGCGGGTGCGGATCTAGCCGCATGGCGATCCCCACCGACCCGATCCTGATCGACATCGAGGAGGCGGCCGCCGTCGACAGCGCCGAGGGGGCGGGGATCGGCCGCGGCCGCCTGGTGCTGCGGCGCTTCCTCCGCCGCCGGCTGGCGGTCGGCGGCCTGGTGGTGCTGGTGCTGCTCTTCGCGCTCGCCTTCCTCGGGCCCTACATCTCGAGGTGGGACTACCGCTCCCACGACTTCGACGCCTTCCTGCAGCCGCCCTCCTGGTCGCACTGGTTCGGCACCTCGCAGATCGGCGAGGACGTCTACGCGCAGACTCTGCGCGGACTCCAGAAGTCGCTGATCATCGGCCTGCTCACCGCCCTCTTCTCGACCGGCATCGCCGCGGTGGTGGGCGCCTGCGCCGGCTACTTCGGGGGCTGGGCCGACCGGGTGCTGATGTGGTTCGTCGACCTGCTGCTGGTGCTGCCCGGCTTCCTGATCATCGCCATCCTCAGCCCCACCTTCCGGGGGCGCACCTGGCTGCTCTTCGTGCTGCTGCTCGCCGGCTTCTCGTGGATGATCACCGCGCGGGTGGTGCGCGGCCTGTCGCTCAGCCTCCGCGAGCGCGAGTTCGTCCAGGCGGCGCGCTTCATGGGGGTGCCGCCGGCGGTGATCATCGCCCGCCACCTGCTTCCGAACATGTCGTCGCTGCTGATCATCGACGCCACCATCAACGTCGGCGGCGCCATCCTCGCCGAGACCGGGCTCAGCTACTTCGGCTTCGGCGTGCAGCCGCCGGACGTCTCGCTCGGCACCCTGATCGCCGACGGCACCCATTCGGCGCTCACCTTCCCCTGGCTCTTCCTCTTCGCCGGCGGCCTGCTCATCCTCACCGTGCTCGCCGTGAGCGTGGTCGGCGACGGCCTCCGCGACGCCTTCGACCCCAACGCCGCCGCGCCGCGGGGTCAGGCGTGAGCGAGGTCCTGTCGGTCGGCGACCTGACCGTCTCCTTCCCCAGCGAGGCGGGCTCGGTGCGTGCGGTGCGGGGGATCAGCTACACCGTCGCCGCCGGCGAGGTGCTCGGCATCGTCGGCGAGTCGGGCTCGGGGAAGTCGGTGTCGGCGCTGGCGGTGATGGGCCTGCTGCCCCGCACCGCCCGGGTCGAGGGATCGGTGCGGTTCCACGGCGAGGAGATGCTCGGACTCGGCGACCGCGAGCTCTCGGCGATCCGCGGCAAGGGGATCGCGATGGTCTTCCAGGACCCGCTGTCCGCGCTCACCCCGGTCTACACGGTGGGCGACCAGATCGCCGAGGCGGTCTCGGTGCACACGGCGGTGTCGCGCCAGCAGGCGTCGCGGCGGGCGATCGAGCTGCTCGAGCTGGTGGGCATCCCCGAGCCTGCGACCCGGGCGCGCGCCTTCCCCCACGAGTTCTCGGGGGGGATGCGGCAGCGGGTGATGATCGCGATGGCGATGGCCAACGACCCCGACCTGATCATCGCCGACGAGCCCACCACCGCCCTCGACGTGACCATCCAGGCGCAGATCCTCGAGGTGCTGAAGACCGCCCAGCGCGCCACCGGGGCGGCGATCGTGATGATCACCCACGACCTCGGGGTGATCGCCGGCTTCGCCGACCGGGTCATGGTGATGTACGCGGGCCGGCCGGTCGAGGCGGGCCCCGTGGACGAGCTCTTCTACCGGCCGCGGATGCCCTACACCCTCGGCCTGCTGGGGTCGCTGCCCCGCCTCGACGCCACCGAGCGCCAGCCCCTGACCCCGCTCGACGGCAGCCCGCCGTCGCTGGTCGACCTCCCCGCCGGCTGCCCCTTCGCGCCCCGCTGCCCGCTGCGGGTCGACGTCTGCCTCGACCGCGAGCCGGTGCTGGCCCACACCCTCGACCCCCGCCACACCGCCGCCTGCCACCGCCACGCCGAGATCGAGGCCCGCCGGCTCGGCCCCGCCGACGTCTTCCCCGCGCCGGTGGCGGGGGAGCCGGCGGTGGCCGCCATCCCCCGCGAGGACCGGCGGGTGGTGCTCGAGGTGCGCGACCTCGAGCGGCACTACCCGCTCACCAGGGGGGTGGTGTTCCGGCGCCAGGTGGGCACGGTGCGCGCCGTCGACGGGATCAGCTTCGACGTCCGCGAGGGCGAGACCCTGGCGCTGGTCGGCGAGTCGGGCTGCGGCAAGACCACCACGATCACCCAGATCCTCACCCTGGCCCGGCCGACCGCGGGCTCGGTGGTGGTGCTCGGCCGCGACAGCGCCGGTCTCGGCGGCGGCGAGCGCAAGGCCATCCGCCGCAACCTCTCGGTGGTCTTCCAGGACCCGCTGGCCTCCCTCGACCCCCGGCTGCCGGTGGGCGACATCCTCGCCGAGGGGCTGCGCACCCACGGGGTCCCGAAGCAGCGGCGCGACCGGCGGGTGGGCGACCTGCTGCGCCTGGTGGGGCTGGGGCCGGAGCACGCCAGCCGCTACCCCCAGGACTTCTCCGGCGGCCAGCGCCAGCGCATCGCCATCGCCCGGGCGCTCGCCCTCGAGCCCCGGCTGATCGTCCTCGACGAGCCGGTGTCCGCGCTCGACGTCTCCATCCGGGCAGGCGTGATCAACCTCCTCGAGGAGCTGAGGGCCCGGCTCGGCCTCGCCTACCTCTTCGTCGCCCACGACCTCTCGGTGGTGCGCCACATCGCCGACCGGGTGGCGGTCATGTACCTCGGCCGGATCGTGGAGATCGGCACCGTCGCCGCGGTCTTCGACACCCCCGCCCACCCCTACACCGAGGCGCTGCTCTCGGCGATCCCGCTCCCCGACCCGCGTCGCGAGCGCGCCCGCCGCCGGATCCTGCTCGAGGGCGACCTCCCCAGCCCCTTCGACATCCCGTCGGGCTGCCGCTTCCGCGCCCGCTGCCCACGCTACGCCACCCTTCCCGAGGTGCTGCGCGAGCGGTGCCGCGCCGAGGAGCCTGCGCCGCTGCCCCAGGGCGCCGACCACGACGCCGCCTGCCACTACCCGGGGGTGCCCGCGGCTCTGTGAGGGGCGGCCGGAAGGGCCCCGGCACCACGGCATACACTCTCGCCAGCAACCGGTAATTGGCACCACCAGGGAGGGAGCCGTGGCACCCGCACGACGTACGTGGAGCGTCTGCCTTCTGACGGCACTGGGCCTGGCGGTCTCGGGCTGCGGTGGCTCGGGCGGGTCGTCGGCACAGGGGACGTCGTCGGGGTCCTCGGCGCCTCCTGCCACCGCCGTCGACATCAACAGGACCGACCGCAGCCTGCTCCAGGACGGCGGCACCATCCGCTGGCCGATCGACGGCTACCCGGTCAACTTCAACGGCAACGAGCTCGACGGCACCTCGAGCAACGGCGCCGACGTCGTGGGTGCGCTGATGCCGTCGATGTTCAACT
>DASXNK010000175.1 GCA_036495095.1 Candidatus Dormiibacterota bacterium
AGAGGCCGAGCTGGCGGCGGACCCGGTCGGCGAGCGCGGGCGCGCACAGCAGCCGCGCGGGCAGCTCCTGGACGGGCATGTCCGGCCGCCCCGAGGCGAGCTGGAGCGTCTGCACCAGGGATCGGTCCTCGTCCTCGGCCAGGCGTGCGCCGAGGACCTCGCCGGTGCGGGCGTCGCGGGCCATGGTGGCCACCACCCGGCGGTCGGATTCGGGAACGGTGATCGTCCCCGTGAGGTCACGCTGGAGGATCACCCATCCCGTGCCGAGCCCGCTGCCACCCATCCGACCGCCTCCGTACCACTCGCCTGCGCGCGGTGATCGTACTTGCCCCACGGTCGTGGGAGCGCCGGCGGCATCGGCACAGCCCCCCGGTACTCGGCACCGCCGACGGCGGCCGCACCTGGACGCCGGCGGCCCGGTAGCCCTCCCGGCTCAGACCCGCTCGGCGATCACCGCCAGGTTCTGGGCGAGCCACGGCACCGGCCGGCCGAGGTCGACCACCCGCCGCAGCACCACCGGGTGGTTGGGGAGGAAGCGGCAGAAGACCGAGTGGACGGCGTCGCGCAGCCCCCGCCTCGGCACCCAGATGGGCAGGGGCAGCACCAGCCCCTCGAGGTGACGGACCCGCGCCCCCGCGGCCTCGATCTCCGAGCGCAGCTCGGCGACGGTGTACTCGTGGAGGTGCTCGGGGTTCTGCACCTGCTCGCGCCCGGTGACCCGGGCCCAGAGGTGGCGGCGGTTGGGGGTGGTGAGCACCAGCCGGCCGCCGGGGCGGAGCAGCGACACCCAGGCGCGGAGCGCCTCCGGGCGCTCGACCAGGTGCTCGATGATCTCCCCGGCGTAGACGGCGTCGAAGCCGCCGGGAGCGAACGGCACCTGCTGGGCCGAGCCCCGCACCGCCACCCGCGCCCTGCCGCTGCGGACGACCTCGCGGAGGGCGGCGTCGTCCCAGTCGCAGGCGTAGAGGTCGAAGCTCCAGGGCCCGGCCATGCCCACCAGCGAGTACCCGGAGCCGAGGTCGAGCACCCGCCCGCTCACCCCTCGCAGCAGCCGGCGCGCCTGCTCGATGCGCGCCGCGTGGAAGGCGGTGTTGAACGGGGCCGGGACCGCGTAGCTGACCTCCTGGTGGTGCTCGCGCCCGTAATGGCGCCGCAGCACCTCGCCGTTGTTGGAGACCACCTCGTGGGCGCGGCCGTTGACGGTGAAGGTGAGCCGCGGCCAGGGGATGAAGCCCTCGGCCACCTCCTCCTCGTCGGCCCGCCGGCCGTCGACCCGGCAGAGCTCGGCCGAGAGCAGGTCGATCTGCAGGCTGCGACCGCCGCTGGCGAAGTGCCAGCGTCCCGCCACCGCGCCACCGTCGGGATCGTGGAGCACGACCTCGACCGGCTCGCCGCCGAGGGGCAGCTCGAACTCGGGCACGCGGTCGGTCACCACCATGGGCCGGGATGTTACCGGGGAGGCGATGCCTCCCCCGCTCGCACCGGGGACATCGCGCCACGCTCGCTTCGCGCGCCCTTCGCCGCCGGCTGGACGGGCGTGCGGCGAGCTTCCATGGCGGCGTCCCTGGATCTACATTTGACGTAAGGTCAAAGTCTGCCACAGCCGGAGGATGTGCCCGCCTCCGGAAACCCGTCGGGGTCAGCGGGTGACGGTGACGTCCAGACGGTAGATCTGCAGGTACATCGCGCACATCATGCCGGGCGCGCAGGCGGGCGCCCTGGTGCTCTCGACCGTCGCCGAGCCCACCGCGCCGGCCTTGAAGGTGACGCTGGTGGTCGCCCCGGGCGAGGGCGCCGGCGAGGCGCACATCGCGTTGGGAGGGCACACGAAGGCGGGCGCGGCGGCCGGGTCGCGCAGCACCCTGGGATCGGAGCTGCGTGGGGTGCTCCAGCCGCCGTGGAGGGTCACGGTGAGAGTGTCGCCGCGGCGCAGGGTCACCGACTTCATGTTGTCGGCCTCGGTGGCCACGACATGGTGATGCCGTGCCACGAGATGACCGCGGGCGGCGCTCGCCGCGGCGGGGGTGGTCGTCGCCGACGCCCCCTGCCCGGCGGAGCCCACGGCGACGATCGCCGTGGCCAGCGCCAGCGCGCCCCGCACCGCCGGCCGGATCGACCGGCTGCGCCGCATGTCCAACGTCCTCACTCCCTTCCTGGCGGACCGGAGCCGCACCCCATCGGGCGCGGCGTCCTCGCAAGATCAACGGCTGGCGGGTCCGAATTTTGCGCGGCACCCCCGCCGGGCCCCCATCTCTTTCTCATCTCTTGCCCCGTTCTTACCATCCTCTTACATGCAGAGGGCCATCCTCGAGGGGAACGTGCAGCGGCGCGACGGCGGGAAGGGCGCCCCACACGGTCGTCGAGCCGATGCTGTGCAGAGCAGGCGGCGGCGGCGGCCTGGGCATCGGCTCGGGGTCTCACCTCTCCGCTGGAGCGGCACTGTGCACCGCGTGCTCAGGGAGGGGTTGCGACAGCAGCGATCGAGAACAGATGCCGCCGTGGCCAGGTGGGCCGCGGCCGGAAGCGAGAGAGAGAGATAGGGAAAGGGAATATCGGTATGCATACGATGTCGGCTCTGCGCCGGCTCCTGGTCGTGGGTGGGATCATGGCGGCGTGCGTGGTGGGAAGCCTCGGCTTCACCAGCGTCACCGCGAGCGCGGCCACCGCCTCGCCGTCGACCACGGCGACCACCATGTCCCCCGACAACTCCGGCGACTGGTGCTCGTCGCACGACTGTCGCGACAACCGCAACGGCGACTGGTGCAACTGGAACGACTGCCGTGGCCGCAGCAGCAACGACTGGTGCTCGTGGCACGACTGCCGGGACAACCGCAGCGGCCGCAACAACGACTGGTGCTCGTGGCACGACTGCCGCAGCAACCGCAACAACGACTGGTGCAGCTGGCACGACTGCCGGCGCCACTAGGAAGATCCAGGATCCGGGGGGAGAGCCGCCGTGCGGCTCTCCCCTCAGCCCCGGCTCAGTGCTTCCTGGAATCGTGCCCGTGGGACGACGAGAAGTTGAAGTGCCGGAAGTCGCGGAAGTTGAAGTTGCTGAACCCGAAGTTGTTGCAGTTGCCGCGGTGGTTGTCGTCGTCACCGCCGCCGCAGCCGGAGTTGAACCCGCAGCCGCCGAAGAGGCCGCCGCAGCCGGAGTTGTGGCGGCCGAAGTCGAAGCCGAGGCGGTCGATCCCGCAGCCGGAGAGGCTGAGGAGCCCGCATCCCCCCAGCCCGAAGCCGCCGAGGCCGCAGCCCAGGCCGAAGAAGCAGTCGTTGATCCCCGCGCTGCCGAGGCCGCAGCCGAGCACCCCGCCCGCCACCGTGCCGGCGCAGCTGCCGAGGCCGTTGACGCCGGGGGTGCAGGCCGCGATGGCGACGCAGTTGAGCAGGCTGCAGCCGGCGTTCGAGGCGTCGCAGGTGGGCAGGCCGCAGCTGTTGTTGGAGGCGGTGCATCCCGGCACCGGCAGCATCGCCATCGGCACCGCCCGCGCCGCCGGGGCGTTGACCACGCCGGTGTTGACCGGGGCGGCCGCCCGCGACCCGGTGGCCGGGGTCGCCGCGGCGACCGTGGCGGTGGGCGCCGCCGGAGCCGGGGCGGAGCCGGCGGGGAAGGCATAGGCGAGCCCGTCGAGCTCGGTGGCGTCAGCGGCGGCGACGTCCACCGCCTGCACCCCGGACGGTGTCCCCGTGTCGGCCAGCGCCGAGGTGGCGAGCCCGGTGGTGGCGGCAGCCGCCGCCCCCACCACGAGCACCCCCGCGAGCGCCGCCAGTCGCATTCTGACGGTCATCAGTGGTCGTCCTCCTCTGCCCGTGGTCCGTCGCTCCACCACTGTCCCGAGGCAGGATGACCCTCTCACCATCAGCCACCTCGCACAGGTGCCGCGGCGGTTCCCTTCACGCGGCGAGGAGCGTAGCAGATGCGTCATCGGCCCCCCGGGACGGGGTTCACGGAAGCGGCTCGGTGAGCCGCCCGGCGGCGGGCGGCGGGCGCTGGGTGAGCGTCGACCCCGAGCGCCTCGAGCACTGGCTGGAGGGCTTCGCGGGCCGCCACGGCGCGGTCACCTGGACCGCGGGCGCCACCTCCGTGGACGTCCGCGCCGCCGACGGCGCCCGGGCCGGCTGCGAGGTCCCGTTCCCCCCGCTGGCACCCGACCCCGGGGCCGCCTACGGCGGGCTGCTCGACCACGCCCTCGCCGAGCGCCGGGTCGGGGTGCTGCTGGTGCGCCTCGGCGGGTTCGCCGCGGGGGTGGTCGAGGGCACCCGCCTGGTCGCCTCGCGGGTGGGCTCACGCCCGGTGCACGGCCGGGCAGCCGCCGGCGGCTGGTCGCAGCATCGCTTCGCCCGCCGCCGCGAGGGGCAGGCGCGCACCGCCCTCGAGGCGGCGGCGGAGGCGGCGGTCGCGGTGCTCCTGCCCGCGCTGAGCGGGCTCGACGCGGTGGTCGCGGGCGGCGACCGGCGGGCGGTCGACGCGGTGCTCGCCGACCCCCGCCTGGCGGTCCTGCGACCGCTGCTGTCGCCGCGGCTGCTCGACGTCCCCGATCCCCGGCGCCGGGTGCTCGACGACTCGCCACGCCGCCTCCGGGCGGTGCCGATCCGGGTGGTCGAACCCGGGGAGGCCCCCGAAGTTGACGGTCCCCGGGCGACAAGTTAGATAGCGGGCGTCGCGGTACTGACCTCGATGCCGCCTGGATAGACTGCGCCGCTGATGGCATCGCTGCTGCTCGTCCACGGCGCATGGCACGGCGCCTGGTGCTGGGAGGATCACATGATCCCCCGGCTCCGGGCCGCCGGCCACGAGGTCACCGCGATCGATCTGCGCCACCACGGTGCGCAGCCGCGCGAGGGCCTGCGGCGGGCGCGGCTGCGCGACTACGTCGCCGACCTCGACGCGGCGGCGAGGGCGCTGCCGGCGCCGCTGGTGGTGGTGGGCCACTCCATGGGCGGCTATGTGACCCAGCGCTGGCTGATGGACAACCGTCCCGCCGGTGCGGTGCTGCTCGCCCCGGTGCCGGTGCACGGCGCGGTGCCGGCGTCGCTGTGGGTGGGCGCGCGCCACCCGGCGGTGTTCGCGAGGGTGAACGCCACCCTGGACATGGGGCCGCTGGTCGGGACCGAGGCGCTGGTCCGCGAGCTGTTCCTGGCACCGGACACGCCGGACGAGGTGGTGCGGCTCTGCCACCAGCGCGTCGGCAACGAGTCCTACCGCGCCTACCTCGACCTGCTCGGCCTGGTGCGGCTGCGGCCGGCCCGGGTGACCACTCCGATGCTGGTGCTCGGGGCGGAGCAGGACGGCATCTTCCGCCCCTGGGAGATCGAGCGCACCGCCCGCGCCTACGGCACCGCCGCGGTGATCCTCCCCGGCGGCCACGACATGATGCTCGACCGCTCCTGGGAGGCGGTGGCCGAGCGCGTCGAGGTCTTCGTCCGCACGCTGCCCGGCTGCTGACACCCTCACGCGATGCTGTGACGGCGGCTGTCACATCGGTGACGGCGCCGCCGCCTCCCCGTACCAGCCTGTCAACCGCCCGGAAGGGCGCCGGGAGCGCTGCCAGACTGCCAGCGGCGGCCGCCTGTGGACCGCCCGTTCAGGAGGCCACCCCCATGGCAGAGATGCACGACGAGACCACTCCCCGGGCGCCGCGCCGCGCCCGCACCCGCCGCCAGCAGCCCGCCACCACCGCGGTGAACCCCACCCCCGTCTCCGACCGGGCCGTCGCCGCCGAGAAGGCGCCCGCCGCGGTCGCCGTCGAGCACGTCGCCGCCACCCCCCGCGAGGTCGTCTCCCTCTACACCGCCCTCGAGTCGGCGTCCGCCGAGGCCGAGGCGAAGGGGCACCCGCTGACCCTGCGCCGCAGCGGCGAGGGCAAGTACGTCGCCACCTGCAGCCGCTGCGGGATGGACCTCCCCGTTCTCGACACCGCCCGGGGCTGGACCTACCCCTCGCTCGGCGCCTGCCCGAACCCGCTCCGCACCGAGAGCTGAGCCGGCCCGGCCTCAGTGCCGGTGGGGCCACAGGTCGTCGACCGGCCAGCGGCAGCGATCCAGCTCCTTCCCGGTGACCATCGACTCCATCTCGTCCATGAGGTCGTCGAAGAACGGCCGCCAGCTCTCGGGATCGTCGAGCCGCCACTGCACCGCGTAGAACATCCAGACGTCGCCGATCGTGGACGGCGTGTCGGTGGGCGCCCCGTCGAGGTCGACGCGCGCCCATGCGTACTCCCCTCCCCGGCGCTCGACGTAGATGAGCTCGCCGTGCTCGGGACGGGTGGCGACCATGTCGGCGTAGAGCTCGTCGCGGGTCACCGTCCCGCCTTCCAGGGCAGCGAGCCGCGGCCGAGCATCCCGCGCGACCCCAGCCTCCAGGTGGCGCCGTCGTCGCCGCGCGGGCGGTAGCCGGCCTCGAGCAGCGGGGTGGCGTCCTCACCGCGGTACATGGCGGCGCAGGGCTCGCGGAAGTCGCACCCGCCACAGCTCTCGGGCGACGGGTGGGGATGGACCCGGACCTGCGGGTCGGTCATGTCCTCCACCTCCAGGATCACCTGCCGGCCCACCGCGGCCACCTCCTCGCGGGTGCGCAGGATCCGGGTGCGGCGGAAGTATGGCGTCTCCTCCTGGAGCAGGCGCGGGCCCGACGCCTCGGGGGAGCGCAGCGGCACCCGGGGCTGGGAGGGCGGCCGGTCGAGGGCGGCCAGCGGGTCCCAGGGGGGCATGCTCCGGGCGGGCAGGGCGGCGACGTCGGTGGGAACGCCCCCGGCGGGCGCCGCCCGGCGCAGCTCGTGGTAGATCACCCCGCCGATGGTCCAGCCGAGGTAGTCGAGCTCCCACGCCCAGCTGTGGAGCAGCCCGCGCTCGTCGAGCTCGAGCTGGTGGAGGTCGGTCCAGGCACCGTCGACGACGCGGTGGTAGAGGAGCCAGGGGACGTCCTCCTCGTCCTTGACCAGCACCTCGATGCGCTCGCGCACCCGGACCTCGCGGCCCTCGGAGGTGACCACCTCCTGGCCCGGCCGGGCCGGGTCGGGGATGCCCCGGCCGAACTCCACGCCCACCCATGCCGGGGTGAAGCGGTCGACGGTGGGCGCCCAGGTGAAGTAGTTGCGCAGCATCGCCTCGCCGAGCTCGTGATCGCTGCGCCAGGCCAGCTCCTCCGCCTCGGTGAGGCGGTGCTCGGCCAGCTGGGCGTCGCGCTGCTCGCCCATCGAGCGGGCGAAGGCCTCGAGCACCGACGGGTAGACGATGGCGCGGTTCCAGGTCCACATCCCGGGGAAGTAGTAGATGGCGAGGGCGTCGCGCAGCGCCCGGTCGAGGTCGTGGATGCGCGCCGGTCGCCGCGGCACCAGGTTGCGCCGGGTGGTCGCGCCCAGGTCCCAGGCGCGGCGGCAGCGCTTGAAGAGCCGCCGGTCCTGCTCGCGCAGCAGATAGGGCGGCGGTGCGAGCGTCTCCACGCCGACAGGCTACTCGCGGAGCAGCTCCTTGGCGATGATGTTCAGCTGAACCTCGCTGGTGCCGCCACCGATGCTGAGCACCCGGGCGTCGCGATAGATGCGCTCGGCGGCGTGGTCGCGGAGGTATCCCGCGCCCCCGAGCACGCCGATGGCGTCGTAGGCGACGGCGCTCACCATCTCTCCGCAGAAGTACTTCGCCATCGAGGCGGTGCACCGTCCCTCGCCGCCCGCATCCTGCTCCTCGCAGCCGCTCCGGACCAGGTGCCGGCCGGCCTCGACCTGGGTGGCCATCCGCGCCAGCTTGTGGCGCACCGCCTGGAAGTCGGTGATGGGACGGCCGAACTGCTCGCGCTCCTGGGCATACCGGAGCGCGATCGCCAGGCTCTCCCCGGCGAGCCCGACGCACTGAGCGGCGAGGAGCAGGCGCTCGAAGTTGAAGTCCTCCATGATGTACTGGAACCCGGCGCCGACCTGGCCCACCAGGTTCTCCGCGGGGATGCGGCAGTCGCTCAGGAACACGGGTGCGGTCTCGGAGGAGTGCCAGCCCATCTTGTCGAGGTGGGCGCCCACCTCCAGCCCCGGGGTGCCGCGCTCGACCGCGAAGAGGCTGATGCCGCGCCGCGCCCCGTCCGGGTCGGTCTTGGCAGCCACCAGGAAGAGGTCGGCGAAGGGCGCGTTGGTGATGAACATCTTGCTGCCGCGCAGCCGCCAGCCGTCGCCGTCGCGCACCGCGGTGGTCTCGATCCCGGCGACGTCCGAGCCGTGGCCCGGCTCGGTGATCGCGATGCAGACCGCGATCTCGCCGCGCAGCCCCGGGACCACGTAGCGCTCGCGCTGGGCGGGGTCGCCGTGGACGGCGATCGGGAGCAGCGCCAGCACCTGCACCAGGCAGGTGGTGGAGATGCCGCCGCTGCCGCGGGCCAGCTCCTCGACGATGAGACACTGGGCCAGCTTGCCGACGTCCTCGCCGCCGACCGCCTGGGGGAAGGCGGCGCCGAAGAGGCCCAGGCCGCCCATGGCGCGCATCAGGTGGGCGGGGAAGCGCTGCCGCCGCTCCCAGTCGTCGATGACCGGGCGCACCTCGCGGTCGACGAAGCGCGCCACGGTGCGGCGCAGCTCGTCGAGCTCGGGCCGGGTGGTGTGCGGCGTCACGGTCGCGGTCATGCGCGTCTCCTCTCCTCGACTTTCTGGAGCAACCGTATCAGACCCGCCGCGGAGCGGCGGAAAATCAGCAGTTTGACGTAAGATATATGAACATGGCAAAGGACACCACGCTGATGAACATCGGCGAGCTCGCCTCGCTCACCGGGGTCAGCAGCCGCACCATCCGCTACTACGAGGAGCTCGGCATCCTCCCGGAGCCCGAGCGCTCGCCCGGCGGCACCCGCAAGTACTCCCACGACTACCGCTTCTACGTCGAGGGCGCGCTCGCCCTCAAGGAGCTGGGCTTCACCCTCGAGGAGATCCAGCTCATCGGGCGGATGGCGCTGGGCCGCAGCACCACCGCCAGGGAGCGCGAACGCGTCGGCACCGTGGTCTCGGAGAAGATGTCCGGGCTGGAGCACCGCATCCGGGTGCTCACCCGCCTGCGCGACGTGCTCCTCGCCGAGAGCAAGGGCGGCCGCGACGAGATGTGGAGCAGGTTCTCGGGCGCCCTCGCCCTCGCCACCGGCAGCGAACGCTAGCACCGGCCGGGCGGCTGCGCACGTGGACTTCGCCCTCAGCGACGAGCAGGAGGAGCTGCGCCGCACCCTGCGGAGCTTCTTCGAGCGCGAGGCGCATCCCCACCACCACCTTCGGCGCCCGCGGCATCGGACGGTTAGGGACCGAGGAGCAGCGGCGTCGCATCCTTCCCCGTCTCCTCGGGAGGGGTGGGTCATCATGCTGGAGGTGGACCATGGACGTTCGACGCGCCGGCCCCGAGCCCGGAGGCGTCCTCGCGGCGGCGAGGCGCCCGGCGCCCGACGACGGCCGGGTCTTCGATGCCGAACGCACCGTCCGCCTCGGTGACGTCGACCGCCACGGCCGCCTCCGTCTCGACGCCCTCGCCCGCCACCTCCAGGACGTGGCCACCGACGACACCGTCGACGCGCGAATCGGCAGCGCGGCGCTCACCTGGGTGGTGCGGCGCGCGGCGGTGGTGGTCGACCGGTGGCCGCGCTACCTCGAGCCGGTCCTCTACTCGACCTTCTGCAGCGGCACCGGCCCGCGCTGGGCGGAGCGGCGCACCACCTGTCTGGGCGATGCCGGGGGACGGGTGGGCACCGCGGTGCTGTGGGCCTGCATCGACGCCGGCACCGGGCGTGCCGCGGATCTGCCCGCCGGGTTCGACGGGGTGTGGGGGGCGGCCGCAGGCGGCCGGGCCGTCTCGGCCCGGCTGATCCATCCCCCGCCCCGGGAGCCGCTGTCGGAACGCTCCTGGCAGGTTCGCGCCGGCGACCTCGACATCCTCGGCCACGTCAACAACGCGGTGCACTGGGCCGCCGTCGAGGACGAGCTCGCCCGCCTCCTCCCGGACGCCGTCCCCGTCGCCGCCGAGCTCGAGTACCGCCTGCCCATCGAGCTCGACGACGCGCTCACCCTGCGCTCGCGCGTCGACGGCCCCGAGCTGAGCACGTGGATGGTCAGCCCCCGCGGCCTGCATGCGTCGGCACGGGTCGTGTGTGGCGACGGTTCGGCAGGTTGAGAGTGAGCAAACGCGCAGCGTCGCTCGTGGTGTCACCGGTACCGATCGTGCGCGAAGATCACGATCCAGAGCACGGCGAAGAGCACGAAGAGGACCGCCAGCAGGGACCGTCGGCGACGAACTGCTTGGCGATGGCGTCGTAACCGCCGCTGGAGGCGTTGATCAGCTTCACGTCGAGGTTTGGGAAGCCGGTCGCCTTCATCGCCGCCTAGTAGCCGTTGATGGCGTCGCGCCCCCACGAGCGGTGCGCCGCCACGGGCCTGACCGGCGGGTGCTCAGAAGCCCATCGACCGGCCGATGATCTCCTTCATGATCTCGGTGGTGCCACCGTAGATCGTCGCCACCCGGGCGTCCAGGTAGGCGCGGGCCACCGGGAACTCGGTCATGTAGCCGTAGCCGCCGTGGAGCTGCACGCACTGGTCGACGACCCGCTTCTGCAGCTCGGTGGTCCACCACTTCGCCTTGGCGGCGTCGGCGACGCCGAGGCGCCCGGCGCAGTGCTCGGCGACGCAGCGGTCGACGAAGACCCGCGCCACGTCGACCTCGGTGGCCATCTCGGCGAGCGCGAAGCGGTTGTGCTGGAAGCTGCCGATCGGCCGCCCGAACGCGGTCCGGTCGCGGCAGTACTCGACGGTGAGGGCCAGCACCGCCTCGGCGCCGGCCACCGCGCTGACCGCGATGGTGAGCCGCTCCTGCGGGAGATTGTCCATGAGGTGGCCGAAACCCCCGCCCTCCACGCCGAGCAGGTTGGCGCGGGGGACGTGGACGTCGCTGAGGAAGAGCTCGGCGGTGTCCTGGGCGTGCAGCCCGATCTTGTCGAGGTTGCGGCCGCGCTCGAAGCCGGGCATCCCGCGCTCGACCACCAGCAGGCTGATGCCGCGGTGGCCCGCCTCGGCGTCGGTGCGCGCCACCACCACCACGAGGTCGGCGTTGATGCCGTTGGTGATGAAGGTCTTCTGCCCGTTCAGCACCCATCCGTCGGCGTTCGCGGTGGCGGTGGTGCGGATCCCCTGGAGGTCGCTGCCCGCCCCCGGCTCGCTCATCGCGATGGCGCTGATCAGCTCCCCGGAGCAGAAGCCGGGCAGCCAGCGGCGCTTCTGCTCGTCGGTGGCGAGGGCGGTCAGGTAGGGGGCCACCACGTCGGTGTGGAGCGGGAATCCCACGCCGCTGGCGCCCGCGCGGGTCAGCTCCTCGTTGACGACGGTGTTGTAGCGGAAGTCGTCGACGCCGCTGCCACCGTGCTCCTCGGCGATGCCGAGGCCGAGGAAGCCGGAGCGCCCCGCGGCGAGCCAGAGCTCGCGGGGGACGATGCCCGCGCGCTCCCAGCCGGGATGGTGGGGGACGACCTCGCGCTCGACGAAGGCGCGGACGGAGGAGCGGAAGAGGTCGTGCTCGGCCTCCATGAGGGTGCGCTGCATCGGGTCGGGCGGGCCTCCTGTCGCGGATGGTGCGATGCGGACCATCGTGCCTCACGCCGCCACTCCCGCGACTCCGGCCGGAGGGAGGGGGGAGCGGACCTCCCCCCTCCCGGCCGTCGCTCAGAGGCTGATCATGCCCCTCAGCACCCGGCGGACCTGGAGGACGTCGGGGAGCAGCGCATCGGGTGCGCCCATCGCGACGGTCCTGGCAGGAGCGGGGGATGTGGCGACGGCCGCCACCGGCGCGGCGGCGCAGCCGTGCTGTGGGGTCGCGGCGCTGTGGCTGTGACCGATCACCATGTCCAGCGAGAAGGGGCTGAGCAGGCTGGCCGGAGCGATGATGTGCACCGCGTTCACGGTGAGCCCACGGCCGGCGCGATCGGGCCGCTGCTCGTTGAGAACGACGGTGCCGGTGGCGAGCGCCACCACGGTGTTGGGATCCGGCGTCGAGGTCGGGATCAGCGCCCCCGGACCGCCGGCCACGTGGATGCCGCCGATATGCAGGTCACCCACCGACACCCGTCCGAGCGGGGCGGCGGGGCAGCCGGAGCTGAGCGAGCTGCTCGAGATCCCGTCGGCCACCACCGCCATCGGGAGATCGGTGAGCAGCATCTCCAGGTGCACGCTCCGGACGCAGGAGCTGGCCAGGGGCGGCGCCGGCACGTCGCCGGCCGCGGTCGAGCACTGCGGCACCGCTCCCGGCTCGACGGTGGCGAGCGCCGAGGACGCCTCCGAGCTGAGGCTGTGGACCTGCTCCGCCGGGCAGGCGGCCGCGTCGGCGCCGCCACAGGAGGTCACCCCCGATTCGCTGCTCGCGCTCGGGCGCGAGGAAGAGGTGGTGGCCGACGCCGGGACCAGCGGCCCCAGGGTCACCGGGGCCGCGCCCGGCATCCCCAGGGTGCCGGAGAGCGCATCGGCATCGGCCGCGGCACCCGCCCGCGGCGTGCCCAGCGGCACCGGCAGGGCGGCGCGCCTGGTGGTGTGGACCACCACCGGCAGGGTGACCACGCTGGGATCGAGCAGCCCGTCGGGGAGCTCGGAGCCCCCGCCACCGGTGACCGGCGTGCGCTGGGCGGGGAGGATGGGCACCTCCGGCGCCGGGGCGATCGCCAGCGGAGGCGCCGCCGCGGGCGCCAGGGCCCCGGGCTGCGCCGCGCGCACCGCGGTGACCGCTCCGCCGCCACCGGAGGCGGGCATGTGGAGAACCCCGGCGCCGGCGAGCAGGGCGCCGATCGCCACCACCACGGTCATCTCGCCGAGGCCGCCACCGAGACGGGGCAGGCCGGCACCGGCGAGCGCCACCGGCCGCAGCCGCCGCGCCGCCACGTCGGCGAGTACGAGTGTGGCCAGGCCCGACACCGCCAGCACCGACCACCACAGCACCTCGGCGCCGGTGCCGGAGGGCTCGGGGAGTGCACGGCTGAGGACGATCACCACCCCGAGCGCGACCAGGGCGGGGATGCCGAGCAGGAGGACCCGCTGGAGCAGGCCGCGCGGCGCCCGGGCCGCAGTGGCGGCGGCTGCTGCGATGCCGGCCGCGGGGGACGGCGGCGTCTCCTCGACAGCCACCAGCGGCTCGGCGAAGACCACCGCGGGCAGCACGGCGGTGCCGTTGCCCTTCCACGCCCACCCGGGCGTGCCGTCGCCGGGGCGCACCGACTGGGGCTCCTCGGCGACGCTCACCTGGAGGGTGCGCGGCCGGACGGCCTGCTCCGGCTCCGTGGCCGAGGCCAGGGTGATGGTCTGCGACCACGCCCACGTGGGCCGCGGACGCGGCGGCTCGACCGGATGACCGGTGAGCTCCTGGAAGGAGGCGGGCGGCGGCGATGCCGGGCGGCCCCGGCGCGGCCGTCGCAGCCTACGGACGCGGTCAGCCATGGCGAAGAACCCTCTCTAGCACCTGGACGGGGACGCAAGAACCACACGTCTCCCGCGAACAAGGGGCCGCAATTGTGCACAGTCGGGGGTGGGTTTGCATAGCCACCCACAGCATCGACCGCCGGACCCGTTGCAATCGTGGAGTTCGTGGATCTGCACCCGGGCCGCAGTGCACAGGCCTCTGCCATGGGCAGCCACGAGGCCGCGCCGAGTGCAGTCAGTTCGGCTCGCGTCCGCAGACGCCCGGGGCTGTGCCCATGGGCACGGATACCGCAGACGGCCGCTCAGAGAGCCGTCGCGGCCTCGCCCGCGGCCGGTGGCGGACGCAGCGCGGCGAGCACCATGACCACCGTGGCCGCCGCGATCGGGAGGAACGGGGCCCTCCGCCAGTGGACCAGGTCGAGGACGGCGCCGCCGAGCAGGGGGCCGGTGAAGGCGGCGCAGTAGCCGGCGGTGAGCATCACCGCGGTGAACCGGGCCACGTCGGCGGCCGCCTCCACGCTGGGCGGGTAGGCGAGCAGGGCGGCGAAGGTCATCGAGACCCCGGCGCCGATCAGCGCGGTCCAGAGCGGCACCGCCGCGTCGGCGGCCACCAGCCAGCCGAGCACGCCGGCGGCAGCGAGCCCGCCCGCGGCGGCGTAGAAGCCGCGCGATCGCACGAACGCGCGGCGGGTGGTGATGAGCGCGAGGGTGACCGGCAGCTGCACGCTGTTGAGCACGATCAGCCCCAGGGTCGCCGCCCGGGAGTCGGGGCCTCCGGCGACCGAGGTGGGGATCCACGTGTTGACCGAGAAGTAGGTGAGGCTCTGGGCCGCGAAGATGGTCGACGCCCACCACAGCCGCGCCGAGCGCCGCGGGGTGCGCGCCGCCGTGCCTGCCGCGGCGGCGGCGGGCGGCCGGTCGGCGCCCACCAGGAGCCAGACGCCGGCGGCCAGCGCGGCGGGCACGGTCCAGGCGAGGAAGCTGCCCCGCCAGCCGCCGCCGGTGAGCGGGGCGAGCACCGGCGCGGTGATCGACGCCGCCACCAGCTCGCCGGTGATCAGCCCGCAGGAGACGGTGACGGAGGCGCGCTGCACCGCGGCGGGGAAGCGGGCCTGGAGCACCAGGGGCAGCCCCGGCTGGGCGATCGAGATGCCGAGGGCGAGCAGCACCGTGCCCGCGTAGAGGGGAAGCTCCCCGCCGGCGGCGCGCAGCGGCGTGCCCGCGGCGACGGCGACCAGCCCCAGGGCCACGGTGCGGTGACCGCCGATCCGGCGCACCAGCGCGGCCCCGGGGAGCGCCGCGGCGCCGAGCACGAGCACGGGGAGCGAGGTCAGCAGCCCCGCGGCGGTGTAGGAGAGCCCGAGGTCGTGCTGCACCCGGTTCAGCACCGGCGGTACCCCGAGCAGCACCGCGCGCAGGTTGAACCCCACCCACCACGCGATCAGCAGGGTGAGCGCCCCTCCCCCCACGGAGCCGGGCACGCGCGAGCGAGCAGCGGTGGAGACGGTCCCGGCCATGCGGGCCAGTGTCGCGCACGAGGGCACGGCTGCGGCCGCCGGCCAGAAGCGCGAAGCGTTTTTCGCGAGTACACGGAGGGACGTTCGTCCACGCGAGAGACGGCGCGTGGCTCGCCGAGACCGCGCGGTATAGTCGGCTCCACCGGCCGGTGGGTAAGGGAAGTGATGGTCGGCGACGAGAGCGCCGGTGTGTTCGCCGGCTACCGCATCGAGGGCCTGATCCGTCACGGCGGGATGGCCTCGGTCTACCGAGCTCGACACCTCGTGCTGCAGCGCGCCGCTGCGCTGAAGGTGCTGACCCCGGCGCTCGCCCACGACCAGCGGTTCCGGGCCCGGTTCCTCGGCGAGTCCCGCACCGCCGCCTCGCTGGACCACCCCCACATCGTGCCCATCTACGACGCCGGCGAGGCCGACGGCGCGCTGTTCATCGCGATGCGGCTGATCGAGGGCAACGACCTCGCCACCCTGCTCGGCCGCGAGGTCCGCCTCGAGCCCCCGCGGGTGGTGGAGATCCTCGGCCAGGTGGCCGGCGCCCTCGACGCCGCCCATGGCCGCGGCCTGGTGCACCGCGACGTCAAGCCGTCGAACATCCTCATCTCCGGCGCGCCGGATTCGGAGCACGCCTATCTCACCGACTTCGGGATCACCAAGGAGCTCGCCGCCGCGGGGATGACCGGGACCAGCGAGTTCGTCGGCACGCTCGCCTACATGTGTCCGGAGCAGATCGAGGGCATGACCCTGGACGGCCGGGCCGACGTCTACGCGCTCGGCTGCGTGCTCCACGAGTGCCTCACCGGGGCGACTCCGTTCGGCAGCGACACCCTCGTCGGGGTGATGCACGCCCACCTGACCAAGCCGCCGCCCCGCCCCACCGCGGTCGTCCCCTCCCTCGCCGACGGGCTGGACGCGGTGGTCGCCACCGCGATGGCGAAGCGGCCCGACGACCGCTATCCCACCTGCACCGCCATGGTCGACGCCGCCCGGGCGGCGCTCGCCGCACCGCGCCGCGCGGCGGTCCCGCCGGTGTTCGTCGCGTCCACCGCGGCGGCCGCGCTCCCGGCAGCGCCGCCGGCCGCACGCCGTCCCGTCCCCGGCGGCGGCGGCGGCGGGGGCGGCTGGATGCGACGCTGGCCGGCACTGCTCACCGTGGCCGCGGCCCTGCTGCTGGTCACCGCGGTAGCCGCCGGCAGCCTCCGAGGCACGCCCACGCCCGCGCCGACCCAGAGCCCCCAGACCGGGCTGCTGCCCGGCGGCGTCCTCAGCCCGGTGCCGCTGAGCGGCGGCACCCCCACGCCCCCTCCGCCGGCCGGGTCGGCGACCCCCCGCAGCGCGACGGCGAACCACCCGGTGGTGGTGACGGTCAACGCATCGCCGTCCGCGCGTCCCACCGCCGCCGCCGCCACCGCGGGGCCGCCCACCCCCACCGCGGCGGGCCCGCCCAGCCCCACGCCGACCGCCGCCTCGGTGCCGAGCGGGACCCCGTGGCCGGCCTCACCCCCGACCAACAAGGACCCCAGGACCTGTGAGTCGGCGTGGTCGTGGTCGTGCGTTCACATCGGGAACTGCCACACCGTCGCCTACTACGGCGACACCGGGCAGCTGCCGACCACAGCCGAGGGGCTGGCGTTTCCGGCCACGGTCGGGGCCGATGGATACTTCTGCTCGGCCTGGCGCAATCCGGGTGTCCAGGGAGCGCTGATCGGCCCCGACGGCACGCCGGTGACCGGTGCCAGCGGTGCCAACGCCGGCATCGTCGCCTGGAACCTCCCTCCCGGGAACTACAGGCTGATGCTCCGGCTCGCCGACCCCTCCTACCCCAGGACCACCTCGCTGCAGATCAACCACGCCTAGCCGACGCCTGGCCGTGCCTGGCAGGGGCGAGCGGCCTTCGCATGCGTCGCGGCTGGCGGTCAGCCCGGGTCCATCAGCCCCACGTAGTAGATGCTGACCGCGATCGAGCCGGAGATCGTCTGCTCCTCGGCGTGGCCGTCCGGGTAGGTGGTGCGCACGATCAGCCGGAGTGGCACCTCCTCG
>DASXNK010000176.1 GCA_036495095.1 Candidatus Dormiibacterota bacterium
GCTGGCTCCGGGTGGCCGGCCGGGCCGGCGGGGTTCGGGGTGCGGGGCGCCGGGGCGCGGGCCGCGTCCCCGGGGAGGGGCGCGCGGGGGTGCGCAGCCGGGTGCCCGGGGCGGCCATCAGCAGCGCCCCCCGGTCGCGGCCAGCTCGCGGACCAGCCGTGCGAACTCGCGGCCGCGCTCCTCGAACCCGGAGAACTGGTCGAAGCTGGTGTACCCGGGCGACAGCAGCACGGCGTCGCCGGGGCGGGCGATGCGATGGGCGGCGGCGACCGCCTCGGCAAGGGTGCCGGTGCGGGTGCGCGCGGTGCAGCCGGCGGCGGCGAGCGCGGCGTCGAGCTCGGCGGCGGTGGCCCCGCAGACGATCGCGTGGCGGGCCCGGCGGGTCACCTCCGCGGCGAGCTCCTCCGGCCCCACCCCCTTGCTGCCGCCGCCGCCGATCCACACCACCGGCCGCTCACCGAGGGAGCGCAGCCCGGTGACCGCGGCGTCGACGTTGGTGGCCTTGCTGTCGTTGATCCAGAGGACGCCGTCGCACTCCAGCACCGGCTCGAGGCGGTGGGCGACGGCGCGGAAGCCGCGCACCCCGGCGGCCACCGCGGCGGGGGGGATCGCGGCGGCGCGGGCGAGCGCGACCGCGGCGAGCACGTTGGCGACGTTGTGCGCCCCCAGCAGCGGGATCTCCGCCACCGGCAGCACCGGCACCTCGACCCCGCCCTCGACGCTCACCACCTCGCCGTCGCGCACGGTGGCGCCGTCGCCGCCGCCGAGGCCGGCCGGGTCGGCGCTGAAGAGCAGCACCCGCGCCGGCGACGCCGCCGCCATCGCGCGGGTGAGCGGGTCGGCGCCGTTGAGGGCGACCGCGCCCGCGGGGTCGGCCGACTCCACCAGCCGCCGCTTGGCGAGCCCGTAGCGCTCCATGGTGCCGTGGCGGTCGAGATGGTCGGGGGTGAGGTTGAGCACCGTGGCCAGCCGGCAGCGCGGCGCCGCCGCCGATTCCAGCTGGAAGGAGGACAGCTCGAGCACGACCCAGTCGCCCGCGGACACCTCGCCGAGCCGGTCGAGCATGGTCTCGCCGATGTTGCCGCCGACGTGGACGCGGCCCCCGCCGGCGGCGAGCACGGCGCCGAGCAGCGCGGTCGTGGTGGTCTTGCCGTTGGTGCCGGTGACCCCGGCCACCGGTGCCGGGCAGCGCTCGAAGACCAGGTCGATCTCGCTGCGCACCGGCACCCCGCGGCGCCGGGCGTCCTCGAGCACCGGCGCCCCCCAGGGGACCCCGGGGCTGGGACAGACCATGGCGGCGCCGGCGGCGACGTCGTCGGGATAGCCGCCGAGCACCACCTCGACCTCGACCGGAAGGGTCGCCGCCATCCGCCGCTGGGCGTCGCCCTGGCCGCGATCGACGACGCGCACCCGCCAGCCCTCGGCGCTCAGCACCCGGGCGCAGGCGGCGCCGCTGAGGCCGAGGCCGATCACCACCGCGGTGCGGCCGGCGGTCATCGGTGGACGACACCCGCGCTCACCCCCGCCCCCACCCCCGAGGGCAGGGCGAGGGCGACACAGAGCAGGGCTGCGACCGCGGCGGCGCCGGCGAAGCAGACCACCAGCCGCTGCTCGCGCAGCCCGAGCTCCTCGAAGTGGTGGTGGAGCGGGCTGGCGCGGAAGACCCGGCGGCCGAAGCGCGTGATCGCGGTGACGTTGATGATCACGGAGAGGGTCTCGGCGACGAAGACGGCGCCGAGCAGCGGCAGCAGCCAGAGCAGCCGCAGCTCGGCCGCCAGCGCCACCAGGGCGCAGCCCAGGGCCAGCGAGCCGGTGTCGCCCATGAACACCCGCGCCGGCCACCAGTTGTAGAAGAGGAAGGCCAGAACCCCGCCGCAGAGGGAGGCGCTCACGATCGCCACCGGGGCGTTGCCGGAGTGCTGGGCGAGCGCCCACAGGGTCACCAGGGCGATCACCGAGCAGGAGCCGGCGAGGCCGTCGACGCCGTCGGTGAGGTTGACCGCGTTGCTGCAGGCGACCACCGCGAGCGCGGCCAGCGGGATGATCCCCCAGTGGAGGTCGACGGCGCCGGCCCCGGGGATGACCTCGACGGTGAGCGAGGCGGCGTCGAGCCCGACGCCGAGGAGCACCCCGACGAGCAGCTGCAGGACGAGCTTCTGCCGTCCCAGCAGGCCGAGCGCGCCGCGTCCGCGGATGTTGGCGAGGTCGTCGACCACCCCGATGGCGGCGCCGGCCACGATCGCGAAGACGGCGAGGAAGCCGGCGCGGCCGTGGTCGAGGATCAGCCACGCGGCGACCGGGATGGCGCAGAAGAGGATCCCGCCCATGGTCGGCGTCCCCGCCTTGACCAGGTGCGACGCGGGGCCATAGCTCTGCACCCGCTGCCCCGCCTTGAGGCGCGCCAGGGTGGCGATCACCGCCGGGTAGAGCACCAGGCCGACGAGCAGCGAGCCGGCGAACGCGATCAGTGGGCGGATCATCGCAGCAGGCTCTCCACCACCCGCTCCAGCGCCACCCCATGGCTGGCCTTCACCAGCACCACGGTGCCGCTGTCGCACTGGGCGCGGGCCATGCTGGCGGCCTCCTCGACGTCGCCGGCGACCCGGGCGCGCTCCCGGGGCATGCCCGCCGCGACCGCCGCCTCGACCATCAGCGCGGCGTGCTCGCCGACGGCGATGAGCGCGGTGGCGGCGCGCGCCGCCTGGCGTCCCGCCTCGGCGTGGGCGGGGCCGGCGTGGTCGCCGAGCTCGAGCATGTCGCCGAGCACCGCGAGCCGCCGCCGGGCGCCGCTGCCGGCGAGCACCTCGAGCGCGGCGGCGACCGAGGCCGGGCTGGCGTTGTAGCTGTCGTCGACGATCTCCGCGCCGCCGGCGCCGCGGCGGACCACGCCGCGCTGGGGCGGGGCCGCGAAGGCGGCGAGCCGCTCGGCGGCCTCGGCGATGCCCACCCCGTGGCGCCCGGCGACGGCGGCGGCCGCGCAGGCGTTGCGGACGGTGTGGAGCCCGGGGACGCGGAGCCGCAGCGGTGCGCTGCCGTCGGGGCCGACGAGGCGGCAGCGCACCCCCTCCAGCCCGTCGCCGACCACCTCGACCGCGTGGTAGTCGGCGGCGGCGCCGAGCCCGAACCAGGTCACCGGCGCGGGGCTGCGCCCGGCGACGCGGCGCACCTCCGGGTCGTCGGCGTTGCAGATCGCCGACCCGTCCGGGGGCAGCGCCTCGAGCAGCTCGGCCTTGGCGTCGCCGATGGCGGCGAGCGAGCCGAGCAGCTCGACGTGGGAGAGGCCGATGTTGAGCAGCACCCCGGTGACCGGGCGGGTGAAGGACGCGAGGTCGCGGATCTCCCCGGGGGCGGACATCGCCATCTCGGCGACGAAGACCCCGACCGGCGGACGCAGCGCCAGCACCGAGAGGGGGATGCCCGTCCAGGTGTTGAGGTTGCCGGCGGTGGCGGCGGCGTCGCGGCCGCCGAGGGCGAGGGCGCAGAGCTCCTTCGCCGAGGTCTTGCCGACGCTTCCGGTGACCCCGACCACGGCGCAGCCGAGCTCGGCGAGCCGGGCGCCGCAGGCGCGTCGCAGGGCCAGGCCGGTGTCGTCGACGCGGAGCAGCAGCGGCGGGTGCCCGTCGGCCAGGGCGCGGCCCTCGGCGACCACCGCGAGCGCCGCCCCGGCGGCGGCCGCCGCGGCCACGTAGGCGTGGCCGTCCATGCGCTCACCGGCGAGCGCGACGAAGGCGCTGCCGGGCCCGGCCCGGCGCGAGTCCGTCTCGATCGCGGCGAGCGGAGCGCAGCGCTCACCCGCGCCCTCGAGGCGGCCACCGAACAGGCGTGCCAGGTCCGCCGGGGTGAGCAGCATCGCCTGGATGGTACGGGGAAGCTCCGCCGACGGTTTCGGAGGGGCGGGGGAGGTGGGCGGGTGCGCCCATCCTCCTCCCGCCGTCAGCCCCCCGGGCATGCCATCCCCCTGTTTCCCCTCACGGGACGATTCTCCAGGCGTCGACCGCGAGCTGGGCGACGCTCTTCCAGACCGGCGCGGCGAGGTAGGCACCCTCGTGGGGCACCCTGCTCTCGTGCGGCTTGCGAATGATCACGAAGGCGGTGAACTGCGGATTGTCGACCGGCAGGAAGCCGACGAACGAGGCGATGATGTCGGCCCCGTAGGCGCCGTTGACGGCGACGCTGGCGGTTCCGGTCTTGCCCCCGATCAGGCCCTTGAATGCCGGGATCTTGGCGAGGAACCCGGACGCGCCCTTGTCCTCGACGACGCCGGACATCATGTGGGCGAGCTGGTGGGCGGCGTCCGCGGACATCACCTGCCGGGTGCGCGGCACCACCGGCGTCTCCGCCCGGGTCTGCGGGTCGACGATCGCCTCGACCGCGTGCGGCTGCACCCAGACACCGCCGTTGGCGACGGCGTTGACCGCGGCCAGCATCTCCACCGGGGTGGCCTGGACCTGCTGGCCGAAGGACGCGGTGGCGTAGTCGACGTCGGTCCAGGCGCGCTGCTGGCGGAGCGGCTGGTTCACCTCGCCGGCGACGTCGATGCCGGTGGGCGAGCCGATCCCGAAGGCGAGCAGGTTCTGGTAGTAGGGGTCCTTCCCCGTCCGGCGCATCACCTCGATGGCGCCGTTGTTCAGCGAGTCGTCGAGCACCCACTGGAAGGTCACCTTGCCGTGCGACCTGTTGTCCCAGTCGTGGATGAGGAAGCCGCCGATGGTCTGCTGGTTCTCGTTGATGGTCTGGTCCGGGGTGAAAACCTTGTGATCGAGGCCGCCGGCGAAGGTGATCACCTTCATCACCGAGCCGGGCTCGTAGAGGTTGTCGACGGCGCTGTCGCGGAAGAGGCCGATGTCGCTCGACGAGTAGTGGTTGGCGTCGTAGGAGGGATAGTCGGCCCAGGCGCGGATGGCGCCGGTCCTGGTGTCCATCACCATGAGCGTCCCCGACTCCGCCTGGCTGTCGGTGCTCACCCCCTTGGCGAGCGCCTGCTCCGCCCAGTACTGCAGCTTGGAGTCGAGGCCGAGGCGCAGGTCGCTGCCGTTGCGGGCGTCGCGGCGCTGCTCGTTGCTGAGCACGATCGGGTTGCCGGCGACGTCGCGCAGCGTCGACTCGATGCCGTCCTGCCCGCGCAGCAGCTTCTCGTAGTACGACTCGATGCCGTACTGGCCGTGGCCGTCATGGTCGACGAAGCCGAGCAGGTTGCTGGCGAACGAGACGCCGGGCAGCGGCGACGGGCTGTAGCTGCGCTGGTCCTCGGGGATGATGCCGATGCCGTAGACCTTCAGCGCGCGCAGCCGCGTGGTCACCGACTCGTCGACGCGCTTGGCGAGGTAGACGAACCGGCCCGGCTGGGCCATCAGCGACTCGAGGTGCGACGGGCCCATCCCCAGCACCGGCGCCACCCGCTCGGCGACGCCGTGGCGCTGGTCGGGGGGGATCACCCCGGGATCCGCGAAGATGCTGTACACGGGCACGTCGCCGGCGAGCAGCGAGCCGTCGCGGTCGAGGATGCGGCCGCGGTGGGCGCGCAGGGTGATGTCGATGCCGTGCTGCCGCGCCGCCGCCGCCGCCAGGTCCTTGTGCTGGCGCAGCTGGACGTCGGCGAGCCGCAGCGAGAGCACGACGGTCAGGACCCCGAAGACGACGAGCAGCCAGACGCCGCGGAGGCGGAAGTCGGGCGCCTCGGCCACGAACCAGCCGCGCACCGCGGGCCGCCTCGCCGGTGGCGCCGCGCCCCTCGGCCTGCGCGCGGGCGGTGCGGACGGTCGCCGGCGCTCGGTCACGGCGCCGCCGCCTCGACCTCGTCGGCCCCGAAGCTGCCGCGGAGCGCCGCCACCAGCCGCTCCATCGGGTCGCCGCCGGCGGGCCGGCCCAGCGCACCGGGCGCGGCGGGCACGCTCACCGGCGGCGGCACCGCGGCGGCGTACGCCCACTTCGACGGCGGCCGCAGCCCCAGCGACTGGGCGGCGGCGCCGATGCGCGCACCCGAGCGCAGCCGGTCGAGCTCGTCGCCGAGACGGCTGTTCTCGTCGCGCAGCGCCGCCTGCTCGGCGGAGAGGCGGGTGGCCTGGAAGGTCGCCTGGGTGAGGTGGGCCGACTGGGCCACGTAGGCGATGCCGATCACCGCCACCAGCAGGATGAACGGCAGCAGCGGCAGGGGTGTGCGCGGACCGCCCCCGCGCCGGCGGCGGCCGCGGCGGCCGGCGGGCTCGAGTCCGTCCGGCACCTCCTGGACGGGACGTCCGTCCGAGAAGGCGTCGAAGGTGTCGTCGTCGAGACGGGATGTGGTCTGGTGGGCGGACACGGCCGCGCTTCTCCGCTGGGACGTTGGTGAGGGACGGTTGCGGCGACGTGGACGGGATGGGAGGCTGACCGCGGTCGGGAGTGCCGGGGCCTCAGTGGGCGGTGTCGAGCCGTTCGGCGACCCGAAGCCGCGCCGAGCGCGAGCGTGGGTTGGCGGCGAGCTCGGCGGCGTCCGCCTTGATCGCCTTGCGGGTGTGAAGGAAGAGGGTGGCCCGGTGAGCGCAGGTGCAGATGGGCTGCTGGGGCGGACAGACACAGTTCAGTGCTGCGACGTGGAGTGCGTTCTTGACAAGGGAGTCCTCGAGGGAGTGGAAGGCGATGACCCCAACACGCCCACCGGGCCGTAATGCATCGATGGCTGCCTGCAACCCCCGCTCCAGGCTCTCGAGCTCGTGGTTGACCTCGATGCGGAGCGCCTGGAAGGTCCGGGTGGCGGGATGGATCCGCTTCGGCCAGTACCGTCGCGGCACCGCCCGCTCCACGGTCTCGCGCAGCTCACCGGTGGTGGTGAGCGGGCGCTCGGCGCGGGCCCTGCCGACGGCGGCGGCGATGCCGCGGGCGAAGCGCTCCTCGCCGTACCCGCGGATCAGCGCCGCGAGGTCCGCCTCGTCCCAGCCGTTGAGGATGTCGGCGGCGGTGAGCGTCGCCGCGCCGGGGTCGAGGCGCATGTCCAGGGGACCGTCGTGGCGGAAGCTGAAGCCTCGCGCCGGGTCGTCCAGCTGGACCGAGGAGATGCCGAGGTCGAGGGTCACCCCGTCGACGGCGGCGATGCCGTTCCGACGCAGGTGCTCGATCAGGTCGGCGAAGTCGCCGTGGATCAGGAGCAGCGCGTCGCCGTCATCGGCGAAGCGCAGGCGCGCGCCCGCCAGCGCCGCGGGGTCGCGGTCGACGGCGATGACGCGGCCCCCGGGGCGAACGCGCTCGAGGAGCGCGGCGGTGACGCCGCCGGCACCGAGCGTGCCGTCGACGAACACCTGCCCCGGTCTGGGCTGCAGGCTCTCTATGAGGGGGTGTAGAAGGACCGGCCGGTGCCCGTCAGGCGACGGGACGCCGGGCGTGGCTTGATCGGGGGTCTGCATGCCTGCCACGGTGGACATGAGGACCACGGTAGGTGAACGTCGCGAACGGCCGCCGTCCGCTCACGCGGTCGGCGTGGACGCCGCCGGCGCCGCGCCGGTGGCGATGTCGTAGAGATGCGAGAACTGGTCGGGGTCCATGGTCGCCTCGTCGGCGTCCCACACCGCCTCGCCGACCAGCTCGACACGGTTGCCGAGACCGACGAAGACGCAGCGGTCTCCGATCTCCGCCCAGCGGCGGTTCTCGGCGTCGACGAGCATCCGGCCCTGGGCGTCGAGCTCCAGCGGACGCGCGAAGGCGAAGTGCAGCCGCTCCCAGCGGCGCAGCTCGGCGCCCCGGAGCTGGGAGCGCATCCGGTGGGACATCTCGGCCCACTCGTCGGGTGGCCAGATCACGAGCCGGTGCTCCGTTCCCCGGGCGACGATGCTGCCCTCGGGAAGGTGGCCGCGCAGCTTCGCGGGAAGGGCGACGCGGCCCTTGGCGTCGACGCCGTGGCGATGGGAGCCGACCATGGCGTGTCAGGCCCCACCGGCGGCCACGGGGGCCAACCGGGGGTCGAGAAGCTGCGGGTCGGATTCACCACTTTTCACCACTTCGATCCACTACGAGCGGAAGACTAGCAGTGCCTTCCCCACCCGTCAACGCGAACATATGTACGGGTGGTTGTGCGAGCGCCGAAGGGGGGGGGTCGCGGACATCGCCCGGCGATGCCCGCGACTGGACGGGGGAGCATCCCCCCGGCGAAGAAACTAGACTCGCGTCGCAAGCCGGCCGGACGGCCGCGGGCGGCTCGACCGCTCGAGGAAAGTCCGGGCTCCGCAGAGCAGGGCGCTGGGTAACGCCCAGTCGGGGTGACCCGAAGGAGAGTGCCACAGAAAGGACACAGCCACGGTGCGCGAAGGCGCGCCGCGGCAACGGTGAAATGGTGGGGTAAGAGCCCACCGGCGGCCGGGTGACCGGCCGGCCAGGTAAACCCCGCCCGGAGCAAGACCAAATAGGAGGACGTTGTAACGGCTGCTCGCCCAGTCCTCGGGTATCGGTCGCTAGAGGCATCGCGTAA
>DASXNK010000177.1 GCA_036495095.1 Candidatus Dormiibacterota bacterium
CGGTGCAGGTGCGCTTCGCCGTGCTCGACTCGGCCGGGAGGCCGGTGGGGGGCGCGGACGCCACCATCCCCTTCATCGCCCCCGGCCAGACGATGGGGATCGCGGCGCGCGTCGAGCAGTCGGGGAGCGGGTTGCGCGCCACCGCGACCGTGCTCGGCGCCCAGTGGACCCCGGCCGCCGCGGTCGCCCCGCTGACCGTGACCGGCACCACCTACACCTGCGGCACCTGCCGGCCCGGCCCCGGCTACGGCACCGCGGCGGGGACGCTGACCGCGGCGCCCGGGGTGACGGTGTCGAGCATCACCCTCACCGCGGTCTGCTACGAGGGCGACGCCATCACCGGCGGCGACACCTCGGTCGAGACGGTCACGGCGCTGCCGAAGCCGGTGCAGGAACCGGTGATCATCAGCGCGGTGCCGACCCGCTGCGACCTGTACGCCGCACCCGGGTCCTGACCCGCCGGCGCCGGGCGCCGCGCTCTAGACTGCCGGCCATGCTCCGGACCCGCCATCGGCCGACCCTGCTGGGCATCGCCGGGCTGATGGCAGGGTCGGGCACCCTGCACCTCGTGGCTCCGGGCTTCTACCGGCGGATCGTGCCGCGGGTGCTCGGCCATGCCGACACGGTGGTGGCGGTCAGCGGGATCTGCGAGCTCGCCTGCGCCGCGCTGCTGCTGGTGCCGGCGACCCGGCGGCTGGGGGCGTACGCGACCGCCGCGCTGCTGGTGGCGGTGTTCCCCGCCAACGTGCAGATGGCGGTCGACGGCGGCCTCGGGGGCGGCTCGTTCCCGGTCAACAGTGCGGTGGTGGCGTGGCTGCGGCTGCCCCTGCAGGTGCCGCTGGTGGTCTGGGCGCTGCGGCTGCGCGAGGACGCTTCCGGCCCTCCCCGCTGACCCCATCGAGGGGAGGGCAGCGGGGGCGCCCGGCGCCCCGCTCAGCGCGGCCGCGCGGGGACGTCGCGCGACACCGTCGACCGAGTGTGCTGCGGCATCAGTATGCGCCCCGGAATCGCGAATCCACGTCCCGCGACTCTCCGTCCGGTTGCGGGAAAGGGGGGGAGCCGCCGCCGCGCCGTGGCCACGATCTCCCCCGTTCACACACCCGGGTCGGAGAGTGGGGATGGCTCCGCCACCCGCGGCGCCATACCGTACCGGGTGCATCGACAGCAGTCCGGGCCGTGAGGAGGCAGCAATGGCGATCGACACCCGGCCACGCCGACCCGAGGTCGCGCTGGTCGACCGGCTGCCACGCAGGCTGCTGATCGGCGGCGCCTGGGTCGACGCCCAGACCGACGCCACCTTCGACACCGTCGACCCCGCCACCGGCGAGGTGCTCGCCACCCTGCCCGCCGGCACCGCCGCCGACGTCGACCGCGCCGTCCGCGCCGCCCGCACGGCGTTCGAGGACAGCTGGCGCCACCTCTCCCCCGCCGCCCGCGGCCGCTGCCTGCTCCGCCTCGCCGACCTCATCGACGAGAACGCCGAGGAGCTGGCCACCATCGAGACCCTCGACGTGGGCAAGCCGCTCACCGAGTCGCAGTACATCGACATGGCGGTGACCAGCGAGGTCTACCGCTACTACGGCGGGTGGGCGACGAAGATCACCGGCCAGACCCTGCCGGTCTCGCCGGTGGTGGGCTCCGCCTTCGCGTACACGCGCCGCGAGCCGTACGGCGTGGTCGGCTGCATCGTCCCCTGGAACTTCCCCTTCCTGCTCACCGCATGGAAGCTGGGCCCGGCGCTGGCGGCGGGCAACACCATCGTGCTCAAGCCCGCGGAGAACACCTCGCTCAGCTCGCTGCGGCTCGGCGAGCTGTTCGCGGAGGCGGGCTTCCCCGACGGTGTGCTGAACATCGTCACCGGCCTCGGACATGAGGCGGGGCAGGCGGTGGCCGAGCACCCGGGGATCGACACGGTGAGCTTCACCGGCAGCACCGCCACCGGCCGCCGCATCCTCCAGGCCTCGGTGAGCACCCTCCACCCCGTGCACCTCGAGCTCGGCGGCAAGAGCCCGAACATCGTGCTCGCCGACGCCAACCTCGACGACGCCGTGCAGGGCGCCTTCACCGCGATCTTCGTGAACCAGGGCCAGGTCTGCTGCGCCGGGTCGCGGCTGTACGTCGAGCGCAGCGTCCACGACGAGGTCGTCGAGCGGCTCGCCGCCGAGGCCGAGGAGGTCGTGCTCGGGCACGGGCTCGACGCCGACACGACGATGGGCCCGCTGGTGTCGGAGGTGCAGCAGCGGCGCGTCGCCGGCTACGTCGAGGAGGGCGTCCGGGCGGGGGCCAGCTGCCGCACCGGCGGCGGCGTGCCCGGCGGCGACCTCGCCGGCGGCTACTTCTACCAGCCCACCCTGCTCACCGGCGTGAGCGACGACATGACCGTCGCCCGCGAGGAGATCTTCGGGCCGGTGCTGTCGGTGATGTCCTTCGACGACATCGACGAGGTGGTGCGCCGCGCCAACGACAGCACCTACGGGCTGGCCGCGGGCATCTGGACCCGCGACATCTCCAAGGCCCACCGGATCGCCCACGCGCTGCAGGCCGGCCTGGTGTGGATCAATGCGTACAACATGCTCGACCCAGCGGCCCCCTTCGGCGGCTACAAGCAGTCCGGCTTCGGCCGCGACCTGGGCGAGGAGGGGCTGAACGCCTACACCCAGACCAAGACGGTCTGGGTCGGCCTCGACTGACAGCAGGAGCCAGGAGGAGACACATGGCGGTTTTCAAGGACGCAGCCGACGTCGACGCCCACATCGGGCAGATCTTCCGGGAGGCGACCTCCGACCCCGAGCTGGGGCCGAAGTTCGCCGAGTCCGGCGTCGTGCTCAAGCTCCACTACACCGAGCCCGCCTGCAGCATGACCGCGGACTTCGCCAACTCGAAGGTGTACTTCGACGACGACTCGGCGCCGGCACCGAACGTCGAGATGTTCATGAAGGCCGACGTGGCGCACAGGTTCTGGCTGGGCAAGGTGAACATCGCCGCGGCGCTCGCCAAGGGCGACATGCGCGCCAAGGGACCGATCCCCAAGATCCTGAAGATGGTTCCCCTGGCGAAGCGGGTGTTCCCGCGGTACACCGAGCTCTGCGAGAAGATCCCGGTCGGCGCCGCCTAGAGAGACTGACACGGACGGTCCGGACCCGGATTCGCCGGGTCCGGACCGCTCCTGTCTCCGGGGGTCAGACGAGCAGGCCCCGGCGCAGCGCCGCGCTCACCGCGGCGGCGCGGCTGGTCACCCCCATTCTCTTCAGCAGCAGGGAGATGTCGCGGCTCACGGTGGCCTGCGGCTTGCTGAGGATGCGGGCGATGTCGCGGTCGGTGAGGCCGTCGGCGAGCAGGGTGAGCAGGCGCTCCTCGGAGGCTTGGCGGTCGACGTTGTCGGGGAAGACCAGGGCGTCGACGATCGCCTCGCCGAGGCGCGGGTCGAGGTAGATGTGGCCCTGCTTGGCCCA